>NZ_CP118977.1 GCF_029024945.1 Staphylococcus succinus
TTAACGAGATTTTAGTTCGTCAGTTGTCATCCATTTATGATTTTTAACCATCTCATCGTTTTCTGTTGATTTATAATCCACCATATAAACGGTTGTTTTTTCTACATCATCAATTTGAGCTTCTGCACCTTTCATACCAGGCATATGGTCAGCTTCTAATTTAACTGTATCACCTTTCTTGAATCCATTTTCAGGGGCATCTGCAACTTCCTCATTAACGACCCATTTGTGATTATTAACTTTTTCATCACCATTTGTAGGTGTGTAACTCACGACATAAGCATAGGTTTTGTAAGCACCTTTAACTGTACCTTTAGCATTTTTCATACCAGGCATATGATCAGCTGTAATTGTTATTTTATCGTCCTTTTTATATTTACTGTCATCTGTACTTTTCATATTATCTGGGGCTTTACTTTCACTCTTATGATTCATATGTTTTTCTTGTTTTTGATCTTTAGAATTTTCTTCTTCTTCGTTACCAGTTGAACAAGCTGATAATACTAATCCTGAAGCTACTATAATTGAGCTCAATTTTTTCATCATATTGAATTCTCCTTATAAATTATTTTGTTACTTTTATTTGTCCCATCATTCCATTATCTTCATGCTCAAGTATGTGACAATGGAACATGTATGTCCCAGTATTTTTAAAAACCACTTCTATTTTGGCTTTTTGTCCAGGTTCCAGAGATATAACGTCTTTTTTGCCTCTCATATCTTCTGAAGGTTTCTTCCCATCCACTGATAAAACTTTAAATTGCGTTCCGTGGATATGGAACGGGTGCTTCATACCACCCATTTTATCTTTGACGTTTTCAATTTCCCAAGTTTCTTTCCGGTTTACCTTTTGTGTGAAATCTATTCTGTTAGGATCGAATTTTTTGCCATTAATAGTAACATTATCGTCCATACCTTCTAATTTGATTTTTTTATCTACTTTTGGAGTAGTGTCTTTGTTAGTACTTTTTTCTTTGTTAATAATTGGTAAAATTACTGTTTCATCATTATCAACAAGATTGACTTTTTCTTCTTTCATTTTAGATAAATCTATTACTATTTCTTTTCTTGCTGAAGGAGCTAAATTAATTTCTTTTAACTTTTTAGTCTTTTCTAAATGGCCGCCTTCTGAAGCAATATATTCAAAACTTTGATTATTACTTAGCTTAAGATTTAAATCCCGAGCATTGGAGCCATTTAAAAGTCTCAAACGTATTTTTCCTTCTTTTGTTGTTAATTTAGGATCTACTTTCCCATTCACAAGGACTGTATCACCTTGAGTACCATCTTCATCTTTCGTTTTTGTATAATTTAATTTTTTAGATACAAATGTTTTATCTTGGATTATTATAGGCAAATCATTTTTCCCATAATTGCTAGGATAATTATTCTTTTTGTCATCCTCTATATATAATAACCCTGATAAACCATTATAAACTTGTTTAGCTGTATTTGGGGAGGGGTGGGGATGATACCATAATGTAGCAGCCTCTTGTTTAACCTCAAATTTTATTGTTTTTTCTTTTCCTGGTTTTATAACTTGAGAAGGGCCTCCATCCACTTTTCCATCTATTTCTAACCCATGCCAATGAAATGTTGTATTTTCATCTAAGTTGTTGACTAACTTAATTTTAACCTTATCTCCTTTTTTTAATTTTAAAGTTGGCCCAAGTAAATTTCCATTGTATCCTAAAGTGTTAGAGAAATTACCTTTGTAAAATTCTGTCTTTCCTTTCTGCGCTTTTAATGTATAACTTTTATAACCATTGTTACCTTTTTTAGGATCTAAAACTTTGGGAAATGTTATTTCATTTTTTCCTTGTGAAGAATTCAAATTTTTTCTTTCGTCATGACTTTTCATATCCATCATATCATTTCGCTTTTGATCATTTTCTTTCATGTCCATCATGTTGTGCTTACCTTCTGCAAAAGTATCATTAGGAACCATAAACATTATAGAAAATAACGTAATTAAAATTGTGAACATTTTTTTATACATTATATTTACCTCTTTTATTTTAATTTTAATGTAAATGCATTAATTGCTACGATGATCGTACTTAAAGACATAAGTATTGCACCCACAGCAGGTGATAATATTAAACCAATAGAAGCTAATATACCAGCTGCAAGAGGAACTGCAATCACGTTATATCCTGCACCCCACCATAAATTTTGAACCATTTTTTTCATCGTATTTTTTGAAAGGGACAAAAAATTGATAATATCAGAAGGATTACTTTTAACGAGTATGACATCCCCCGATTCAACAGCTACATCTGTCCCTGCGCCAATTGCCATACCAATATCTGCTCTAATAAGGCTTGGCGCATCATTGATACCATCACCAACCATCATGATTTTGCTACCATTGCTTTGATAATCTTGGATAATACTTTCTTTATCTTCGGGCATCAATTGCGCGTGGACATCACTAATACCTAATTCTTCAGCCACTGTTTGTGCCACTTCTTTATTATCGCCTGTAAGCATGACTGGCGTAATGTTTCTCGATAATAAATCCGAAACCATTTGTTTTGAACTTTCTTTAATTTTATCGCCTTGTGCAATAATACCAATAACTTGTCGGTCATGAATTAGATAACTAATAGAATTCCCTTGTTGAGCGAGATTCGTAAATTGTTCTTTATTATAATCAAAATTGCTTTTATCGAGATAAGAAACATTCACTATTTTGAGTTTTTTATTATCAACTGTGCCTTCTAAGCCTACACCTGGAATATTATTAACTTCTTGAGGAGTAGCATATGAAATATTTTTGCCTTTAGCAAAATCAACAATACCAGTGGCAAGTGGATGATTAGAGTTACTTTCTAATGAAGTAAATAGACTCAATATTTCTTCATTATTTAGCTCGTTCGTAAAACTTTCATAGTGATTCACTGAAAAGTTACCTTCAGTAAGTGTCCCAGTTTTATCCATCATGATGTAATCAATGTGTTGTGCGATTTCTACAGATTCTCTGTTTTTTATGATTAAACCATTATGTGCGCCTATAGAAGTAGAACGTGCTGTAACTAAAGGTATTGCCAATCCCAATGCATGAGGACAAGCAATAACTAATACGGTTACAAGTCGTTCGAGTGCGAAATCAACGTTATTTTGAATAAGCATCCATACAATAAATGAAATCAGCCCAATTCCTACGGCAAAGTAAAACAAATAACCTGCGACTTTATCCGAGAGGAGTTCAGCTTTTGACTTATCGTTTTGCGCTTGGTTAACAAGACCCATAACTTGAGATAGGTAGCCGTTTTCACCCGTAGCTGTCACTTTAACTTGTACTGTGCCTGAACCATTAATTGAACCCCCAATAACATCATCATTATGAGTTTTATGAACTTTTTTTGATTCGCCAGTAACTAATGATTCATCAATTGATGTTTCTCCTTGAACAATGATTCCGTCTGTGGGTATACTTTCGCCTGCTCTGACTTCCACAATATCGTCAATATAAATATCTGATATTTTAACTTCTTCTCGTTGATTATTATCAATCAGTTTCACTGCAGTATTAGGTAAAAGTTCTGCCATTTTCTTCAGTGCATTGCCTGCATTACCTACTGCGTTCATTTCAATCCAATGACCTAATAACATGATTAAAATTAAAGTCGCTAATTCCCAGAAAAAGTCCATTGTATGTGTGGATGAACCACTGAAATTATTCATATAAAAGGCGTATAAACTATAAATATAAGCAACTGAAATACCTAGAGCAACAAGCGTCATCATTCCAGGTTTTTTAGTTGAAATTTCATCTTTAGCCCCTGATAAAAATGGCTTTCCTCCATAAAAGAATAAAATAGTAGCAAGAATTAATACAATCCAATCTGACCCTGTAAATGAAAATTGAAACGGTAATTTAACCCCCATCATGGGTGATAAAATAATAATCGGTATCGCAAAAATCAAAGAAATAAAGAATTTACTTTTAAAATTCCCATGATGATGATGTGCATGATCGCCATGACTAGCGTGATTCTCATGTTCTTGATGGCTATGATTCTCATGATTTTGATGTTTTTCATTATTCGGCAAAATAAAACCTCCTAATTTTATATTTTTAGAGATAGTAATAAGATAATGTGAGTATAACATATACCCCCTGGACGTATATATTATTTAGTATTTTTTATTTTTCAGCGTTCAGAAAATTTGATAGCCATTTAAATAGAAACTTTAGTCTTGGTTTGTCCATCGCCAAAGAAATTGTGGCATTGCATGGGGGAATATTGAAGTTGAGAGCAAACTAGGCAAAGGCGCTGGTTTTATACTTGATATCCTGATTATCATTATGACTGTGGTAAACCGACGTCCAAGAGGTATATTCATATTGCTGGGTTAAATTGCTGTGTTTCCAGGCACATACTTATTTTATATTCGTTTCTTTAGTTGCAAGAAATAAAAACGTGGCACATGGGGGCTTTATCTCCAATGTGCCACTCCTTATATTATTTGGTTTTGTTTACGCGATTTCTTTACAAGCTTCTACACATTTAAAGCACGTCTCTGCACAATTTTGACAATGGTCATGGTTATGCTTCTGACATTCATTACCACATGCTCCGCATACTTTGGCGCATATTGTCGCCAAATCAGAAGCAAATGGTGAATTTCTTGTTAGCGATTGTTCTAAAAATGCACAGATGTCTGCGCATTCACGATCCAGACGGATGCACTCTGCCATCATTGTCATGTCTTTTTCCTTCAAACAGGCATCGTAACAATGATTACACGCTTCCATACATTCATGTAGCGTTTGAACCAGATTGTAATATTGTTTATCAGTCATTTGATACACCTCCAATGAAATCTAAATCTCTTAAATTAATTCCCATTCTATTTAGTAAATAAACCGATAATTGCTGAACTCCATAGAAACTGCGCAGGATTTTAATATCAAATGTACTTCTCTTAATATTTTCTTTCTTTTTTAATTCTGTATATAGTTTGCCTTGTTATACCGACTTTTTTAGCTATCTTACTAATTGACATTTCTTTATTCAGTAGTTCAACAATACGATAATAAACAAGTCTTTTTTGAGGGTCTTTAGCATCGGGAGAATACAGAACAGGTCTTCCTTTATAAATACCTTTTTCTTTGACTACTTTAATACCTTGAGCTTGTCGACGTTTACTTTCATTTCTTTCTTGTTCTGAAATCATTGCCAATATTTGAATGATTAAATCTTTCATAAACTTATCTAGTAATGGATTACCAATCACTTCATTCATCATGGGTAAACTCGTTATCATTAATTGAACTTCTTTATCTTTTAAATAATTAACTGTTTGGATTATTTCATCGTAATTTCTTCCTAGTCTATCAATAGACTCAATAATTAAACGATCTCCCATTCTTAAAAAATTTAATACTTCTTGAAATACAGGTCGATTTTCTATAGATTTCCCTGATTGTTTTTCAGTGAAGATTTTCTCAGCACCAAAAGATTGCAAATTTTCAATTTGTCTATCCAAATTTTGATCAACGGTAGAAACTCTTGCATATCCAACTATCATTTTTAACACCCTTTCTCATACACCCTAATCATACAAACGAATGTAGCATGTCAATTTACTTGCTATATGAGAATTTTTTAACTTTATAAATAAGAAAGAGAAGTACAAATATTAGTTGTACTTCTCTTTCTTATTTATAAAACAATTTGAATAATCGCAATAATAATTAAAATACTGATGATCCACTTTTGTACAAAACTAGGGACTTTTTTACCTAATTTTAAACCTAACGGAGCGAAAATAATACTCCCTATTATTAAAAATAACGCATCTTCTAAAGGAATGTAACCTTGTATAAGTTTAATGATAAAGGCGCCAATTGAAGATATAAAAGCAATTACTATACTATTAGCAACCACCGTATTCATTGGTAATTTGAATAAAACTAATAATATAGGAATAATAATAAAGGCGCCGCCTGCTCCAACTATACCCGAAATGATGCCAACAAAAAGACCCACAATAACCAATAAAGGCTTATTAAAGGAAGATTGGTCTGAACTAGGTTTTACGTTAATAAACATTAATATTAATGCAAGTAAAGCAATGATAATATACACCATATTTACAAATGTAGCATCAAATAAATTTGCTAGCAAAGCCCCTAACATGCTCCCTATAATCATACCTCCTCCCATATAAAGGACCAACTGGGGTGAGAATTCTGGTTTTTTTCTTGCTTTCAAAGAGCCACTTAAGGTACTGAAAAAGACTTGGCTAGAAGTAAGTCCTGATGCGATATACGCGCTATATGCAGGAGCCCCAAATAGTGGCGGTAACAATAAAATGGCTGGGTAAATAATAATAGCGCCACCTATACCTACTAGACCAGATATAAATCCTCCGAACACTCCGATGAGCAACATAATGATAATATTTATAATATCCATTATTTACTTTTCACCAATAAGTTAACAGCTTCATTAATGATTTCTTGTGAATCTTCATTGTTGTCATCAGCTGAATTGACGCATTCAATTAAATTTTCGCTAATAATAATCCCCATTAATCTTTGTAATGAACTTTTTGAAGCACTAAGTTGCGTAATCACATCTTTACAATGCTTTTCTTCTTCCATCATTTTTACAACGCCATTTAATTGCCCTTGTACTCTATTAATACGATTGATCATGTTTTTATCATAATTCATAGTAATTTCCTCCACTTTTAATTGAATAGAGTCATAATAATAAATTAAAACAAGTTTGTCAAATACGTGCGGGGGTATTTGACAAAAAGAGTTATATCTTTTAACATACCCTTATAGGTATTTAACAGGAGGTTATTATGAAACAATATAATGAAAAACATATTAATGATTTAAGTAAATCAGAATTAGAAAAATTAACTTCTCAAGGTCAATTGATTGATGTAAGAACACAAGAAGAATATGAATTGGGGCACATCAATGGTTCCACACTGCATCCTGTAGATGAGATTGAGTCGTTCAATAAAGACAAAAATAAAACCTATTATGTACACTGTAAAAGTGGTAACAGAAGTGCTAAAGCTAGTAAATATTTAGCTGAACAAGGTTATGACGTTGTAAATTTAGACGGCGGCTATAAAGCTTATGAAGAAAAAAACGTCAGCGATGATACAAAAGAAGAAAACACAAATGTAGAAATTAAAGCAGAGCGTAAACAATTAAACTATAGTGGTCTTCAATGTCCAGGCCCTATTGTAAATATCAGTAAAGAAGTAAAAAATATTCAAGAAGGTGACCAAATTGAGGTTACAGTCACAGATCCAGGATTCGCAAGTGATATTAAAAGCTGGGCGAAACAAACGGGACACACATTAGTAAAACTTGATGGGGGTGACAATGAAATTAAAGCGATTATTCAAAAAGAACAACCCAAAGATTTAGAAGTGAGTCATACGTCTAAAGGCACTACAATTGTACTATTTAGTGGAGAATTAGATAAAGCAGTGGCAGCAATGATTATTGCGAATGGTGCTAAAGCTGCAGGAAGAGATGTAACCATCTTTTTCACTTTCTGGGGACTTAACGCGTTGAAAAAAGCGCAAACAGCTAACGTTAAAAAGAAAGGTATCGCAAAAATGTTTGATTTTATGTTGCCAAAAACACCCTTGAAAATGCCACTCTCTAAAATGAATATGTTCGGTTTAGGTAATATCATGATGCGCTACGTAATGAAAAAGAAAAATGTTGATTCATTACCATCACTTATCGACCAAGCAATCGACCAAGATATCAAATTAATCGCATGTACGATGAGCATGGATGTCATGGGCATTAAGAAAGAAGAATTAAGAGACGAAGTTGAGTACGGCGGTGTAGGCACTTATATAGGTGATACTGAAAACGCGAGTCATAATTTATTTATTTAATTAAATCTATTAAAATAAGGAGTTCTTTATATGTTTTTTAAACAATTTTACGATAACAATTTATCTCAAGCATCTTATTTAGTTGGCTGTCAACGCACAGGAGAGGCAATAATAATTGACCCTGTACGTGACTTAACAAAATATATGGAAGTTGCAGATAGCGAAGGTTTTACAATTACACAAGCTGCAGAAACCCATATCCACGCTGATTTTGCTTCAGGCATTAGAGATGTGGCAGAACAATTAAATGCAAACGTATATGTATCTGGCGAAGGTGACGATGAATTAAGTTATCGTAATATGCCAGAACAAACACATTTTGTTAAACATCAAGATATTATTCATGTAGGTAACATTAAATTAGAAGTATTGCATACACCTGGTCATACCCCAGAGAGTATTAGTTTCTTACTCACGGATGAAGGTGGCGGCTCAAGTGTTCCAATGGGTTTATTTAGTGGTGACTTTATTTTTGTTGGTGATATCGGTAGACCCGATTTACTAGAAAAATCAGTTCAAGTCGAAGGTTCTACAGAAGTTAGTGCGAAACAAATGTATCAATCTATAGAAAGTGTTAAAGATTTACCAGATTATATTCAAATTTGGCCAGGCCACGGTGCTGGAAGTCCTTGTGGTAAAGCATTAGGCGCCGTACCAATGTCTACGCTAGGTTATGAAAAAATAAATAACTGGGCATTTAGTGAAACTGATGAAATTAAATTCATTGAAACATTAACATCAAATCAACCAGCGCCACCACATCATTTTACACAAATGAAAAAAATTAACCAATTTGGTATGGAATTATATCAACCATACAATGTTTATCCTAGTTTAAGCAATGAAAGAATAGCATTTGATCTTCGTAGCAAAGAAGCCTTTCATGGTGGTCATACTAAAGGGACAATCAATATTCCTTACAACAAAAACTTTATTAACCAAATCGGTTGGTATTTAGACTATGAAAATAGTATAGATTTAATTGGTGATAAATCTACCGTTGAACAAGCAGCGCATACTTTACAATTAATTGGATTTGATAATGTAGCAGGTTATCGTTTACCAAAATCAGAAATTTTAACCCAATCCATCCATAGCGTTGATATGACTGGTAAAGAAGAATATATACTTGACGTACGTAATGAAGAAGAGTGGAATAATGGGCACTTAGATCAAGCAGTCAATATTCCGCATGGTAAATTATTAAATGAAAATATTCCATTTAATAAAGAGGATAAAATATACGTACATTGTCAGTCAGGTGTTAGAAGTTCAATCGCCGTGGGTATCTTAGAAAACAAAGGATTTGAAAATGTCGTAAATATTAGAGAAGGCTATCAAGATTTTCCAGAATCATTAAAATAATTTAAGAGTGTACAGAAAACAGTTATTTTCTGTACACTCTTTCTTCATAATCCAAAATCTATGAATATCAGTATATAATATGTTCAAAAACTCAACATAAAATCAATGTTCATAAAATGATTTAGATACACCTATAAGAGCCTTAAGTAATATATTTTTTCATAGAGTTTAATCTTTAAGCATCCTATATACTGTAGAACGACTTACACCTGTTTGTTTAGCAATATCTTCGCCAGTAAGTTTTTGCTCATCATATAAGAATTTAATCTCTCTTTTTTTATGATCTGGTAATGATGGTCTTCCACCTTTTCTCCCTCTAGCTCTTGCTGCTTCTAATCCTTTTTTCGTACGTTCGCTTAATAAGTTAGCTTCAAGTTCAGCAAATGCACTCATCATAGTAAAGAACATCTTGCCCATCGCATCTTTGGTTGATACGTTCATATCTATAATATGTAAATCAATACTATTATCATCTAACCATTGAGATAACTCAATTAATTGCTTGGTTGTTCGGCCAAGACGATCTAGTTTATAGATAACTAAAATATCGCCTTCACGTAAATAATCTAAGCATTTATCAAGTTCCGTTCGTTTCGTTTTGCGACCACTCGCTTTCTCGCTAAAGATACGTTCACAACCATATTCCTCAAGTGTATCAATCTGTCCATCAAGACTTTGATCTTGTGTTGATACACGTGCATAACCAATTTTAGCCATTTGAATACCACCTCTTTTAATCGTTTTATGAGTACTTACTAATGAAATCTAGTTCTCGATGCAAATAAACGCGGCTCTCATCGTCTGAAAACTCATATTTTTTGGTATTTATGATACATTGATTATAACACAAGTTTTTAGACTTCGATATCCAAGAAAAACCTCTTAATATTAAGTTAAGAGGTTTTGTATCAAAAACGATCGTTTTTTAAACTTAATTTTACATGTAGTTTTTGTCATATTAAATACTCATTTTATGCACGGATTCTCGAAAATTATAATCTAGTCTAATACATAAAGGAATGACAAGTTCTTTATTAAAAGTAGAAAGAAGGGATTGTAAAGTATGAGAAAAAAGAACCTATTGATAAGCTTGTTTTCTCTAATGATGGTCATTGTTTTATCAGCTTGTACAAGCAATGACGAAGAAGCATCTGTAGAAGATACTAGCAATGAAAAGAATTCAAATGAAGAGATGAACATGAATGAGGACAATGAAGGTTCTATGGAAGAAAATATGAATGGCTCCTCCAGTGAAGGAGATGCACATTATCAATAGTAAAGTACAGAAATTACAGCACAATACTTACCTTTGCTTTAACTACATGTCTTCAATGTTTCTAACATATCATATCTGATGACTTGAAAATACGTAAAAGGGGTAGCGCCATCATTTTGACATAAAACCCACGTTAAAACATTTTTCAGAAGAAAAAAAGACGATTGTCTCTACGCTAAGAGAAGAATCGTCTTTTATAAAAATTTTCATTAACTGAGGAGTATATCAAGGTTTACTGGAAAGGTGATCAACCTGCACAACAAGATAATTTTGATACATCTTTATCAAACGTAAGGGCAGCTAATTTTAATCCCTCTGCCATTGTCAAATATGGAGCCACGGTTTCTCGGAGATCCTCCACGGTTAAACCGAATTTGACAGCCAGTGTCGCCGCATAAATTACTTCTCCTGCATTTTCTGCTACCACATGTGCTCCTAATATCTTCATTGTTTTTGCGTCTGCCACTAATTTAAAAACACCTGTTGTTTCTCGATTAACCAAGGCTCTCGGAACGGCATCTAAAGGCAAGACGGATGTTTTCACTTCATAGCCTTTTTCTTTTGCTTGTTGCTCCGTTAAACCAACGGTTGCAATCGCTGGAGCTGTAAACGTAACCCCTGGAACCACTTCTAAATTCAGCTTTTTATTCAGTCCTCCGATGGCATTTCCTGCTGCAATTCCACCTTGATAAGCTGCCACATATACAAATTGAGGGCCAAGCGTCACATCTCCTGCCGCATAGATGCTTGAATTCGTTGTTTTTGAATACTCATCGATTATAATTTCACCACGGGAGCCTACTTCAACACCTGCTACCTCTAAATTCAAAGTCGTCGTATTTGGTGTTCTTCCAGTGGCAACTAGTAATTGATCTGCTTCAATGATTCGCTTCTTGCCATTGACTTCAACATGAACCTTTTTAACGTCTCCGTCCTGTTCGATTCGTTCAAAGGATGCTCCTGTTACTAAATTAATCCCTTGTTCTGTTAATGCTTGCGTGATCGCTTCTGACACTTCAGGATCGTATTCCTTTAACAGTCGTGGACTTCTTTGCATCAACGTTACTTCTGAACCCAAATGATGGAATAGTTGTCCCAATTCCATACCGATATATCCTGAACCGATGACTGTAAGACGCTTTGGAACCTGTTTTAATTCAAGTAATGTTGTACTTGTTAAATAATCTACCTCTTCTAATCCAGGAATCTTTGGTACAGCAGGTGAAGCACCTGTCGCGATTAAAAATCGTTTGGCTGATAACTGCTTGCCATTCACTTCGACGGTTTTTTCATCCACGAATTTCGCTTCACCTTTTATTAATTCAAAGCCGTAGTCATCAATTAAATCAACATATTTCGAGTTTCGAAGATCCGTCACCAAATCGTTTTTCTGCTTAATCAATGGAGCCAAATCGACATTGCCTGCTGACGTGTGCAATCCTAAAAACGGATTGTTTTTTGCTATGTGATTGATTTCTCCAGCTCTTAACAGCGTCTTTGAAGGAACACATCCGATGTTCACGCATGTTCCACCCACTGTGCCACGTTCGATGATTGCCACGTTCGCTCCGTATTTCGCGGCTTCAATGGCAGATGAAAAGGATGCTCCACCAGAACCAATGATAATGTAGTCATAATCGCCTTCATCTCCAAGTTGCACCGTTTCTTGCTGTTGTACTTCTTCTGTTTCTCCTGTCTGGTATTTGGCTTCAGAAATCGCCTTTTTCGCTCTTTCCACCTCCACGTCATTCGGAAGCTCAAATACAGCTTCTTCGCGACGAAAATCCACTTCAATCTCTTTTGCACCCATGTTTTCAAGAGCAACAGCAACATGCTCTTCACAACCCGTGCAAGTCATCCCTTGAACGTTTACTCGATACTTTTTCATATTAATATTCCTCCTTTTACTCGACTCCAAGACCGAAATCCGAAATTGCCGTCTTAATTAACTGTAAATCCGTTTTCCTATCATCAAAGGAAACCGTTACTTCGCCCGTGCTTCCACTGACTTTAATGGCTGTTTTGCCAACGCCTTCTACCTGTTTCACCTCTTATTTCTTCATCAGTGTTTCAATAATGGGGCATTCGTAAATATCTTTGTTTTCGGGACATCTTTCTTTAAGATCCACCAGCATTTGTTCAATTCTTTTGAGACCTTCAATTTTACGCTGGATGTCCTCTAACTTAAGAACAGTGAAATCATACATATCACGGCACTTCGATTCATTGCGATCGACGACTCCTAATAATTTGTCAATTTCATTTAATGTAAAGCCTAGTTCCTGCATCCTTTTTATGAAATTCAATCGATCGATAATTTGTTGTGAATACATGCGGTATCCTGATTCCGTACGATCAGGTTCTGAAATTAAGCCTATACGTTCATAATATCGAATAGTCTCTTTATTAACGCTGCACTTCTCAGCCAGTTCTCCAATACGAAATTGCATTTATCTCACCTCATATAAAGTATAAACCCTGTACCATAGTACAGGGTCAAGGGAAGTATTATTTACTATATTATCGATTTGCTTTCTTATACCAAAGTGTCCCGTTATCCCAACGAGAAAAACAGAAGTTCAGATTATCAATGCACTTCTGTATTAAAATTAGAGATACATCTTAGGATGCACAATGCTGCTAAAATAGCTTGCCATGTAATATTTGAACTTGATCCTTTAATTGTTTGTTTTCTTCTTCTAGTGCCTTTATACGGTTTTTTAAGGTCTTTATTAACACATCCTCTGAACGGGGGCTTTTACTTTGTTTACGGGGGACTAACTCACTTATTTGCATCCCTCTTAATGTCTCTACTCTATTTCTAATATCTTTTTGTTTGTAAAGCCATGACTTTGAAACATTTGCCTTTTGTGCAACGGAGTTAAAATTAATCTTCTCTTTTTTCAATGCCATCTCTGAAATTGTCTTTTCAACCCTAATTCTTGTTTTCTCCGACTTTTCTTTTGATAGTTGAATTATGGCAGTTGTGTTACTCTTTCTAGTCATCTTAATTCGTCCCCTTTAACGAATGAATAATCTGCTCTAATCTATTTTTCACACGTTCGTTAGTTTCAACCTGACGCTGCCATTGGTTCTGTTTAGCCCTATTTAGTATTTCTTTAGTTCGGTCTAAGTGCTCTTCATGTTCATTTAGAAATTGTTTACTTGTACAGAAGTTCGTACAATCTAAACAAGCATTTGCGTGGGGACAAGGTCCGGCAATTACTGGTAAACGACAATAGCCTTTAGGAAGTGCTTGTGCATTGATATTCTTTCTTATCCACGACAATACCGTTTTTATTGATTGCTATTGTCGTCGGCAGTGGTCCGACTTGATAAGCTTTAGTCACATCTCTGTTTCGATCCAATGCGATTGGAAAATCAAGTTTTTCATCTAAGCTGGATAAGAACTGATTAATCTGCTGCCCATCCTCCGAAACATTTATTGCAATGATCTCATAATCATCATGTCCCTCATTATAAATTCGGTTCATATCAGGCATTTCTTCACGACACGGTTTACACCAAGTCCCCCAGAAATTCAAAATAACACTTTTTCTAAATTGACATCTGATAATTGTATTGGACCACCTTTCAACGTCTCTAGTTGAAAATCTATTGCTTCATCCCCTACTTGTACAGTTTTTTTATCAGAAGTTAAATTGAACCACAAAGTGACCCCTAATAAAATAATGATACTTAGTATAATACTTACTCTAAGAATACTTCTTGTTGTTTTTTTCATAATATTATACCTCCTGTAACGATTCCTTTCATCGAACAAATCATGCATTTTTGGTTGGCTTTGAAAGATAATTTTTGTTAAAAATAAAAGTTCATTCTCACACCAATCTAAGTACAAACTTTAACTGTTAAGAAAAATTCACTCCTAATTATTTAGCTTAAGCTAAATTTTCAAAGAAACTGTGCAGTTTCTTAAGTATTTAATGTGACATTTCATATCATTAAGAGATTTTATTGGAACTCGAGAATTAGACTAATAAAATTAGCAGTTATAAGAAGTTCTCTTTACTCTTCAAATAAAACAATATTAGTCTTTAACTCGCATCAGTCTTATGTCATTCAATGTTATTAGTAATCTTTCACCTATGCTAGGATGTATAGCAATACACAATACCACATTAACTGAGAATTTGATTATAATAATCAAATTCTCAGTTAATGTGGTATGCAAAAAAATCTATAAATATATTTTTAATAATGTATGTTTTGAGCAGACCCTAAATAGACATTATATATGTATTGATATGCTTAGCTTGTCACTTTAGGAGTTATTTTGCACCTATTTTAATCGTTATTTTGCATTACAAGTTAATAAGGTTAGAGTCAGGAGGTATATAGAAGTCCAATTTCTCAGTTCTAAAATTAAGAAATTGGACTTCTATCGTGACTCCCAAAAGGCGGTCTTATATGTCAAACGAGCGCTGATTCTTATTAGAGAAAGCGTTCCGATTGTTAAAGAAATGAGAATAAAGCGTTAAATGTACCATTTTCAAACAATATATAAATCCCTAACCCAATGAATACAATAGGTACAATCCAACGTTCATATTTCTCAATTTTTTCTGATACAAAATCTAAGGAAGCTAAGCGATAGCTGACATAACATAAAACAGCAACCATAATCAAAAAGACAATAACAGCAATAAAGATTTCAGACATATTTAAGGTCGTGAAGTACGGTATATAAATCGAAAAGTCATCCGCACTGGAAGCTAATACGATGAAAGTCATCGTCAAAAATAACTGATTAAATTTTCCAGAGGAGAATAAAGATAAAATACTACTTTCATCTTCATCCTCTTCTCCTTTAATCCACATTTTCACACCTAAGTAAAGTGGTAAAAGTCCAAGTAGTCCGATAACCCATTGCTGAGGAATTAAATTTACAACCCCCTGTGCAACTAAAAGACTTGCTCCTATAACAATTGCAGTCCCTATATATTGTCCTATCCAAATATGTTTCACCTGACCTTTTTTTACTTGCGAAAACAAAAGAATTAATATAACGAGATAATCAATTCCTGTTGCTACATATACCGCAGCTGCTGTAAGTATCGTTGCGATCATTTTTCCATCTCCAATATTTTATATTTTAGGGGTAGGACTTTTCTTCAAATTGAAAAGCCCCCTTGAATTGCGCACAGCGTGACCTTACTATTCTGTTTTCTACCTATTTATCCTTCACTCTCATCAGTCGTAAACTATTTAATGCTACCAAAATAGTAGCTCCCATATCGGAAAGAATCGCTATCCAAAGGGTTAACCATCCCGGGATAACTAATAGTAAGGCAATTATTTTAATTCCGATAGCAAAAGTGATGTTAGCTTTAATGATATTTAAAGTTTTTCGACTGAGTCTTACTGCAAATGGAAGCTTACTTAAATCATCTCCCATTAATGCAATATCAGCTGTTTCAATTGCAGTATCCGTTCCAGCACCGCCCATTGCAATTCCAACAGTAGATGCAGCAAGTGCTGGAGCATCATTAACGCCATCGCCAATCATAGCTACATTATCATACTCCGATTGCATTTTTTTAATATAATCTAATTTATCCTGTGGCATCAATTCAGACTGAATATCAGAAACGCCTACATGTGTACCGATTGCATTTGCAGTACCTTGATTATCACCTGTCAGCATAATTGTTTGCTTGATACCTAACTGATGAAGTTTTTGAATCACATTTTTACTTGTTTCACGAACCTCATCTGCAACGGCAATTACGCCGAGAATTGTTTTTTCCGTTCCAATAATCATGGCTGTTTTTCCTTGGTTTTGTAGGATTTTCACATTGTTTTCAAACCCAAGGCTAAAATCGGAAACATTTAATTCCTTGAAAAGTTTTGGGCTTCCAATATAGTAAGTAGTTCCGTTTACAATCCCTTTTATACCTCGCCCAGTAATCGAAGTGAATTCTTCCACTTGTACATTAGAATAAGGGATATTATCTTGCTCTGCCTTTTTCATTATTGCTGAAGCAAGTGGATGTTGTGAACGATATTCTAAAGCTGTAATGGTAGAGAATAGCTCTTTTTCTTCCACTTGGTCATTTAATACTTCAAAATCTGTTACCACTGGTACACCTTTTGTCAGTGTTCCTGTTTTATCAAATGCGACTGTCTTAATGGCTCCTAATTTCTCGAGATAGACACCACCTTTAACCAACACACCTTTTTTCGCTGCATTTCCAATTGCCGAGACAATCGAGATTGGAGTAGAAATAACTAATGCACAAGGACATCCAACTACAAGAACTGCTAATCCTTGATAAACCCATGTATCCCAACTGCCACCAAAGAATAGGGGTGGAACGACTGCAACCAAGGCTGCAATAACCATAATGATCGGAGTGTAGTATTTCGCAAATTTATCAACGAATGCTTGGGCTGGAGCACGCTCCCCTTGTGCTTCTTCAACAAGATGAATAATCTTGGCAATGGTTGTATCTTCTACGTATTTGGTGATTTTTACTTCAATTAGTCCCTCTTCGTTAAGCGTACCTGCAAATACTTCGTCATCTACCGCTTTGGAGACGGGAACAGATTCTCCTGTTATAGCTGCCTGATTGACAGCCGACAAGCCATTCACAATGATTCCATCCATGGCAATTTTCTCCCCTGGTTTGACAATCATGATATCACCCACAGCGATATCGTCCACATGGATTATTATTTCCTGACCATTTCGTCTAACTAGTGCTTCTTTTGGGGCGATATCCATCAATGAACGTATGGATTGTCTTGCTCTGTCCATAGAGAAGCGTTCAAGTGCTTCACTGATTGCAAAGAGAATAACAACAATAGATGCCTCTGCCCATTCACCAATAATGGCAGCTCCAATAACGGCAACGGTCATCAGGGTTTTCATGTCGAAATCAAAGCGTATCAAATTTTGAAAACCGACTTTAAATAATGAATATCCGCCAATTACAATAGAACCTACAAATAACATGGAAGTTACGAGGTTATCTTCTCCATTTACAAAGTGAGAAAGGTAACCAAAAGCAATTAGTAGTGTGGCAAACAGCAATGTACTATGTTTTTTATAAAATGGTGTTTTCTCTTCTTTATGAGCCTTAGTGTCATCTTTAACCCTTTGTATCGTTTGATTCGCTAGTTTTTCAGGAGATACTTTTAGATTCTCAAAAGCACCTGCTTTTTCAAGTTCTTCAACCGATGCATTTCCATATACATCAATTTTAGAAGCGCCAAAGTTTACTTTTGCATCCTCAACTCCAGCTATTTGTTTTACATTTTTTTCAAACTTCCCCGCACAATTTGCGCAGGAAAATCCTTCCACACGGTAAACGTTTTTATCTTTAATTACCACAGGTTCTACCCGTCTTTTAGGTTTCTCTGGTGCCACTTTAAGATTTTCAAAAGCACCAGCCTTTTCTAGTTCTTCAACAGTTGCACTGCCGAAGACATCAATTTTTGAAGCTCCAAAATTTACTTTTGCGTCCTGAACGCCTGGAATCTTTTTAACATTTTTCTCAAACTTTCCTGCACAATTTGCACATGAAAATCCTTGGACCCGATAGACGTTCATTTCTTCTTCCATTAGTTTAACCTTTTGTTCAGACATTGACCTTCACTTCTTTCTTATGTGCTAGGGCGATCATCATTATCTGCCTGATATGTTCATCATCTAAAGAATAGAAAGCTAGTTTTCCTTCTTTTCTAAAGTTGACCACCCCTTGCTTATAAAGCGTACGTAAATGATGAGATGCATTTGCTATCGTAATACCTAAGATATTTGCTATATCACAAACACACAACTCTTCATCCTGACACAGAGCGTAAGTAATTTTTGCTCTATTTTCATCGGCAATAGCCTTTAACATTTGGCTAACACCAGAAATATCAACTGTTTGTAAATCCCCTTGTATTCGATTAACCTTTTCTTCGTCATAACAAAAAATTTCACAAGTATCTTTCTTTTTCATATTATCATCCCATCTTCATTCAAATATTTATTTGAATATATTATAAGCATTTTCGACTCATCATGCAAGCAAATATTTGAATGAAAATAAAAGAAGTAAGTAGGGCATAAAATTCTAGTCTCAAAAACGAACAAAAAAAGAAAATCGAAACCCATACAAATGAAATTGTTGAAGAAATTCATGCTAATAATAAAAATAGAAATGAATTAGATGTTCTTTTAAGCAAGAAACTAGTGACGGGTGATAAGTTATATATTACGGATTTATGTATACTTGCAGATTCTACGAAGCATTTAGTAGATATATTAGATTATCTTTCACAAGAGGAAATATCTTTATATGTAATCAATTTAAATCGATATATTTATAAAGATATCAAAGGGGAATTTCTAGAAATATTACATAATATTACAGACTTTCAAAGTGACATCGTTAAATTTAGAACACGAGCAGGATTAGAAAATTACGCAAAAAAAGGAAAAACTTTAGGTAGACCCAAACGCGATGATAATAACCTTAGAGATGCTATTGAGATGTATATGAGCAAAAAATACACTTTAGATGAGATAAAAGAACAGACAAATATAAGTAGAGCAACCTTGTATCGTCATCTAGATAAATAAGAGGTGATGAACGTTGTTAAAACAAGATTTAGTGTATAATGTACTGTTATCGATTAGAGAAGAATAAAGTGTAGATTTTAAAACTTTAGATGTAAGCGAAAAAATTTTTTATTAGCACTTGAAAGCATAGCGAGGCAAGATTTAGCAAAAAATATAGAGTTATTCTACAATGGGTGTTTTCCTATATGTGGCACAACAATATATGCAGAACTAACAGAAAAAGGTAAGCAGCAAATATCATTATATAAAACAGAGGATAAGCACATATAACAATGCTTATCCTCTGTTTTTGAATTTTATATTAACTTAATTATCATAAAATTGCTTGATCTTTTGACCTATTTCATCTCTTACACGTTGAAATTCTGACCAAGATTTACCTGCTGGGTCATCAAAGCCCCAATGTTCTTTTTTTACATTAGGCGGGATGACTGGACAATTCTCATCAGCATCACTACAAAGTGTAACAACTAGGTCTGATTGTCTTAAAATTTTATTATCAATTAAATCAGAAGTATGGTTTGATATGTCAATATCCATTTCTTTCATAGCTTCTATCGCCTTAGGATTTACGCCATGCGTTTCGATACCTGCTGAGTAAACATTCCATTCTTCGCCGAGTATTTCTCTTCCCCAGCCCTCAGCCATTTGACTACGACAAGAATTACCAGTACATATAAAGTAAATTGTTTTCTTATCCATTTATTATTACCTCTCTTTTAAAAAATTATTAGTGTTAAATATAGACCTAATAGGGTTACAAATAAAACAGGGATTGTGATAATAATTCCGGTCTTAAAATAGGTTCCCCAAGAAATCTTGACACCTTTTTGAGTTAGTACGTGTAACCAAAGAAGTGTGGCTAACGAACCAATTGGTGTTATCTTAGGCCCCAAATCAGATCCGATAATATTCGCATAAATCATACCTTCTTTTAATATTCCTGTAGCACTCGATTGACCAATTGCTATTGCATCTATTAAAACGGTTGGCATGTTATTCATAATAGAGGATAGGAATGCAGCTACAAAGCCCATACCCATAATGCTGCTAAATAAGCCATAACTTGAAATGTTTGTTAGTACATCACCAAGAAGTGTTGTAATGCCCACGTTTTTCAAACCAAATACGACGAGATACATACCAATGGAGAATAAAACAATATTCCATGGCGCACCTTTAATTACTTGTTTCGTATGCACGGCTTTAGATTTACGCGCTAATAATACAAATATTAAAGCAATGATACCAGCAATAATGGATACTGGAATATTTATAAACTCACTTATTAAATAACCAATGAGTAATATACCAAGTACGATCCACGAGATGTTAAAAAGTTTTTTATCTTTAATCGCTTCTCTTGGTTCTCTAATGTTTACTGCATTAAATGTTTTTGGAATAGACTTTTTAAAATATAACCATAAAACAAGAATACTTGCGATCAATGAGAATATATTAGGTATAATCATTTTACTGAAGTATTCAATAAATCCAATATCGAAATAATCTGCGGAAACAATATTAACTAAATTACTGACAATGAGCGGTAATGATGTAGAATCAGCTATAAAACCACTAGCAATAATAAATGGAAATATCGCTTTTTTATCAAATCCTAAACTACGAACCATAGCTAAAACAATAGGAGTAAGTATTAAAGCTGCTCCATCATTTGCGAAGAAAGCTGCTACAACTGAACCTAATAGCATGATAAAGATAAACATTTTCAATCCGCTACCTTTTGATGCTCTCACCATATGTATAGCAGACCATTCAAAGAAGCCAATTTCATCTAATATGAGTGAAATAAGAATAACTGCAACAAAAGTTAAGGTCGCATTCCAAACAATTCCAGTAACTTCTAGTACGTCTGAAAAGCTTACAACGCCAGTGATTATAGCAACTACAGCACCAATTAATGCAGTAATACCAATATCTAGACCTTTAGGTTGCCATATAACAAAAATTAACGTTAATACAAATATTGTGATTGCTAATATCGTCATCATTAACACTCACCTTTCTCTACTGTTTCACATATACATGGGACAGTACTGGAACTCAATAGAGTCAGTCGTGATGTAACGTCATCCAATACGTCATGATTCAATTTGTATAAATTTTTATTACCATCTTTTCTGGATGTAATTAAATTATTGTCTTTTAATACTTTCATATGATGACTTAATGTGGGTTGAGAAAAAGAAAAATGCTCTAATAAATCACAAGCGCATAATTCACCACAAGATAACAAATCTAATATTTCAAGACGGCTACTATCAGCAATCACTTTCAAGTATTGTGATATCTCATTATAATTCAATTTTTCTTCTCCCTTTCTACTTGAAATCTTTTATATCGTTGATAATTTTTATTGCCACCTGATAAATTATATACTTGTTTAAAGCCTAAATTAATAAGTACGTTTTGTGCAGCATTACCAGTAGTACCTTTATTACAATAAGTCACGATTGTTTGATTTTCATCTAACGTTTTTGCATAACTTCTCAACGTTTTCAATGGGACGTTAATCGCTCCATCAACATGATCAACTTCAAATTGCTTTGGAGAACGTACATCTAAAATCAATAAATCATTTTTTTGTTTTACGACTTCTTCAGGCGTTATAATTTTACGTCCCCGAGTAATATTGTGACCAATCATCCCTGTATAAATAACAGGATCTTTAGTTGTAGAAAAAGGAGGTGCATATGCTAAATCTAAATGAAATAAATCTTCTGCTTTGGCACCAAATGTTATAGCAGTAGCTAGTACATCAATTCTCTTGTCTACGCCCTCATACCCAACTATTTGCGCACCAAGTAATTTAGAATTATTTTTATCAAATATAGCTTTAATTACCATTTCTTGACCTTGCATATATTCTGGACGATTCGGTTTCACATTGTGTAATACATCAATATCAATTTCTAACTCAACAGCTTCTTTTTCGGTTAAACCTGTCTGGGCAATTGTCATATCAAAGATACGGACAATGCCTGTGCCTAAAATGCCTTTATGTTCTAGATTTCCACCAGTTAATCGATCTCCTAAAATACGACCCATTTTATTTGCTGTAGAACCTAGCGGTCTATATATAGGATTACCAGTAATTAAATTATAACTTTCTGCTGCATCACCAATTGCATATATATGAGGAATATTTGTTTCCAAATACTTATTGGTTTGTATTGCTCCAGATTCTCCAATATTAATACCAATTTCTTTAGCTAATTTAGTATTTGGTGTGACACCAATCCCAATAATGATTAAGTCTGTATCAATTAATTCGCCAGTTTTTAAGCTGACTCTATTTATCGTATGATTCTCATCATAATCAATAATGTCAATTTCATTATAGGTATATACGTTAGCTTTATCTTCAATATATTCTTGAATCATAAAACTCATATCGTAGTCTAAATGAGGCATAAAAGTGTTACGTTGAACAATTGAAGTGTTGTAATTAGATAATTGTTCTAACATCTCTAAACCAATAAATCCACCGCCAACGATTGTTATATTCTGAACATCATGGTCATTAATATAATTATAAATTGCTTTGGCATCATTAATATTTTTAACTTTAAACACATTATTATATTCTTCGCTATTTAATTGAGGGAGTTCTTTAGGCGATGAACCTGTTGCTAATACTAATTCGTCATATTTTTGAATCATCTTTTCATCATTTACTAAATTAGTAACTGTTATTGTTTGATCACTATCATTTATCTTATTCACTTCATATTCTGTATAAATATCTATATTAAAGCGTTCTTTAAACCATTTAGCATTTCGTGGCGTGAGTTCATCAATATCAGATACATTACCTCCTATATAGTAGGGGATACCACATACGGAATACGAAATATCACTACCTTTATCAAAAACGGTAATTTCAACATCTTCACTATTTCTTCTTGCTTTAGCCGCGACACTCGTACCGGCAGCAACTGAACCAATGATAACAATTTTTTTCATTATTCTAACCCTCCATAAGGTATGACAAAGTAATTATTAAGACTTTCATTTTTAATCTTGTTTATCCAAATCGATTCATCTTCTTTTTTGTTACTAAAAAGGTCATCACGTTGATTTAGCGTAACTAATGATTGATTAACGACCCACCAATTATGTCCTATATCGGCTCTATTTAAATCTTCTACTAAACGTTTAGATTCTAAATAAGGTGTTTTTTCTGCTAGTGTTACGATTATCATCTGTGTTAAATCTTGATTTTGAATTTTAGGTAATAACGTTTCAACATTACTGGTAGTTTGAGTTGATTTTTTCTTTAGTTCTTTATGGTGATTTTCACTAGAATCAAGTAACAACAAGGTATGGCCTGTAGGAGCTGTATCTACAATTACGTAATCCATGTCTTCTTGATTCTCCATAATGTCACTAAAGGCTTTGAAAAATGCTATTTCTTCTGTACAAGGTGATTTTAAATCTTCCATAATATAATCAATATCGTCTTGTGGTGTATCATCATTCACTGTGGCTAATATTTCTTTTTTATACTTTTCTAATGCTTGTTCTTCATCAATATAAGCAGTATTTAAATTACTTGTGGTTTCAACATTAATTTCTTTAGTAGGGTCAGTCGTTGCTAAAAGAATACGATGTCCTTTATTAGATAATTCTGTAGCTAATTGCGTTGCTACTGTCGTTTTACCAACGCCACCTTTTCCCATTGTAAATAAATATTGAACTTTACTATTTTCAATTTCATCTATTAATTTATTGAATTGCGGATGATCTTCAACAATAAAGTCATCATTTTCAATTAAGTTATCATCATTTAATAGATTAGTTAAACTTTCTATACCTTCTTCTTTCTGCTTTTTATATGGAACGTAATAAGCATGATTGTTATTTAACCATTCAGTAAAATGATTAATGTTTTTATCTTGTTCTGATTTCATCTGACTCGAAATTAAACCGTGACTTTCTTCTATATAGTTGTTAATGACTACTTTGAATTTAGAAATTGATAGTTGTTGTAATTCTTGTTGCGCTCTTTGAATTTCATATATAGAAGAGTGGTTAGGTTTCGCAACTAAGATCATGGTCGTATCGTCTTGGTTACGTAGTTTTTCAAGTGCTGAATTATATTTACCTCTATTTTCATTTAAACCCGATAATTGACCTAAGCAAGAAGCGTCATTACTCGTTGTATTTAAATAATCTGTCCATGCAGAAGGTAATTCAAGCATTCTCAAGGTGTGACCTGTTGGAGCTGTATCAAATATAATGAAATCAAATTCTTGTTCTAAAGTTTTATCGGATAAAAAATTTGTAAATTCATTAAATGCTGCTACTTCAACTGTACACGAACCACTTAACTGTTCTTTCATCTCAGAAAGCACATCTTCTGGTAGAATACCCTCATAAGGTTCTATAGCTTGTGCTTTATAATCGTCTGCAGCAGCAATCGGGTCAAAATTGGCTATAGAGAGATTAGGTATAGGTTGATATGTAGTTAATTTATTAGATAATTCCATTTGAAATACATCTTGTAAATTACTAGCTGGATCAGTACTTACTAAAGCTACTTTCTTTCCATTCTCTGCTAAGTTTAAAGCAATAGAACTTGATATCGTCGTTTTGCCTACGCCACCTTTACCAGTAAAAAACAAATATTTTGTTAACTCAACATTATCTAAATTCAATTTATTTAAGTATTTAACAGCATCCATCTCCACCACAGCATCCTCCATTTCTCATCTGATTAACCGTAATAATTTCATCGGCTTCTTCTTGGGTAATATAAGTACCCGTTTTAGCTATATTGCCTTCTATAAAAGTGATTGGTAAAACTTCATTACCTTTTTCTTGAATTAAACGAATAGCTTCTTTATTTTTAATAAATTCATTCGGATTATTACTCATATTATAACGTTGAACTTCTATTTGATTTTGTTTTAAATATTCATTGATTTGGTTCGTCTTTATTAGTGTTTCATCCGGTTCTGGACCACATACGCCAGTAGAACAGCACATAGCTTCTTCGTATATTTCAATATTTAACATTATACTCACCTCATTAATTATTTTACTACCATAGATTAGCATCTATATAGATTAGTGTCTATGTATTGATTTGGATTTTTAAAATTTAACTTAATTTGAGTTTCTAATAATATAGTTAGGAAGAAAATATTTTTACTATTGCTGTGGAGCATGTCTAAGTTTATGTGAAATTATAGTTTTTTAATCTTGCAATAATGTATATATTGATTTATATTTAATATATCAAAAAAAATTGATATATTAAATGGAATAAAATTATTTAGACAATAAGGAGGTGTGCCTGATTGCGAGTAAACCACGCAAGTACTTTATCTGTTGGTTACTTTGTAAGTTATTTAAATCTTGTTATGGTATCAAGAGAAGTCACTTTAAAAGAAGCTACAATATATATGGAGAAGGAGTTCTTTAAAGGTAATATTCATCAGTATGGTGAATCAACAGAAAATAACTACAAACAAGCAATACAAGAATTGAAATAAAAATAATATAAACTCTAATCAAATATTATAAAAAAGGGGTGTTCTTTTTATGGAAGTTATTAAAGCAAAAACTGATATGAATGAAGATGAACAATTAGCTTTTTATGAAAGCATGTTTAATGCACTTGCTGACAAAAATAGATTAAAAATACTTAATCAAATTAGTCAAAGCCCTAATAAATCACTATGTGTATGCGACTTAGAGGAGTTATTAGATTTAAAACAATCTAAAATTTCATATCATTTAAAAAAACTAGTAAGTGCACAGATTTTAATACCTGAAAAATACGGTACTTGGAACTACTACAAAATCAATGAAGCACAAATTCAAGTTGTATTAACTGAAGATACTTGCTGTAAAATATTATAGGATTTATCTTATTACACATCATATTAATCAACTTTTTTTAATTTATATATCAAAAAAAGTTGATTAAATAAATTCAGAGGAATTATACTAATGACAGATTCAATCATAGAATTCATAAAAACATTTTTAATGTTATTTTTTGAATTGTTAGCATTATTTATAGTTGTAAGTTTTATTGTAAGTTTAATTCAACAAGTAGTATCAGAAGATAAAATACAAAAGCTTTTAAGCAAACCAAATAAAGCAACCAACTATGTATTAGGAATGATTTTTGGTGCTATAACACCATTTTGTTCTTGTTCTACTATTCCTATACTTGCAGGTTTGTTAAACTCTAAAGTTCCGTTTGGTCCAGCTATGAGTTTCTTAATCGCTTCGCCACTCATGAATCCACTCATGATATTTATGCTATGGATTTTATTAGGGTGGAAAGTTGCTGTTGTTTATTTTGTTGTATTAGCGATATTCAGCATTTTAACTGGCCTTGTTTTTTCAAAAGTGAATTTAGCAGAGAGTTATAAAGGCGTTAATGTCAAAGGTGATGGATTTTTCACTAATAAATCAGGATCTCGTGTTAAGCAAGCGCTAAATGATGCTTGGGCTTTCCTATATCCAATGTTACCTTATTTAATTATTGGTGTATTTATCGGTGCATTTATTTATGGATTTATTCCAGAAAGCTTTATAACACAATATGCGAGTGGCGATAGTATTATCTCTGTTATTATTGCTTCTGTTATTGGTATACCTATGTATATTAGACCAGAAACAATGCTTCCTATAGCTGAAGCTTTAGTATCTAAAGGTATGTCACTGGGAACAGTCGTAGCATTAATTATAGGTGGCGCAGGAGCAAGTATTCCTGAAGTTGTATTGTTATCTAAATTATTTAAAAAGAAATTTGTAATATCTTTTGTTATAGCAATTTTAGTCGTAGCTATTGCTACTGGTCTAATTGTTAACTTAATCATTTAAGGAGGTGAAGTAAATGGGTATCAAAGACGCATTAAAAAAATTAAAACCTCAAGAACAGTCATGTTGTTCAGTTGAAATTGAAGAGAAAACAGACAAAAAAGACGAAAATAATGAGAAAAAAGAAAATGGTAATAAAAATTGTTGCTAACATTAAAAAAGTTCTGTTTGATTTTGCATTTATTAACATAATCGATGATTATCAGAAGTTCGATTCACATAAAAAAGCACGACAAGTTCATAAACTTGTCGTGCCTTTTTAATTACAATTAGTTACCAAATAAACGACTCCAAAACCCTTTTTTAGGGGGCTGTTCTCCCCTATCCTCATTCTCACTCTCTATTTCTTCAGATGGTTTATCATCTTTTGCTAATACTTTTTCGTTTGTACTGTCATCTTTTTTCTCTTCAGCTACATCTTTATGTTGTACTTCTGTTGGCTGTTCATCTTCTTCTTCTTGATTAATATCTTTAGATTCTTCGGTAAATGTTGCTTCTTGCGCATTAACGTTTTGTCTATCATTAACAGATGTATCAAAGGAATAATTAAGCTGTCTTTCTTCCTCTAATTGATTCTCCAATTTTTGAATCTTCTTATTACTCTCTAATGCCAATACTTGCTGATTCTCAAGTAATTTTGATCTTTCCTGCAACTCTTTTCTGTAGAATTCAATTGTTGTTTCATGACGATTTTCTTGTTTTTCAATTTGATCATTCAAAGTATCAATCTGATTTTTAAGGATTTCTACTATTTGAGTATCACTTTTGGATTCAACATTAATATTATCTGACTCTTTTTTTTGTTTGTCTTCAGTAGTACTTTCAAAACCATATTTCTTTTTATTTTCATTTACTCTTTGAATAATTTTTTCTATATCGGTATCTTCTTTAATAAACGAAGTGTTTTCCTGTTTTATTGTCTCTATATTCAATCGTTTAATGTTATTGAAAATTGTTTGCTTACTAACCCCTAATTCTTCACTCAATATTTTCACGCTTTTCATATCATCAACCCTTTATAAAATGTTTATAAACCCTTTATAACATATTACAAGCTTGTTATGCTTCATAATAAAGTAATTGGTAAATCAAAAATATACAACCATCAACCCTTTTATCAAGTGTTTATAAAGGGTTGATGGTTGTTGTCAAGGGTTTATAAACCCTTTATCAACCCTTGACAAACCTACATTTTCCCTTTTATAAGCTTATTCAAAGTGCTATAATAACCTTAATACAACAAAAACCCCAACTACTGGTAATAGTCGGGGTTTGGTAATAAAACGTTGCAGCACGTTTATAAATATTTTGATATCTGTATTATATACAACTATATCATCAAAGTGCAAGCAAAAAATTTATGTGTTCTTGTAATGTTTTATTACCTCTATCCAAAATTTGAATAGGAAAGGGGTTTTTATTATGTCTAGAAAAAACATAAAAAATCAGGCCAGTCAAAATTTCTATATGCTACATAAAGTATTATTTATCAATGAAAAATATAAAAAGTTAAGTGATAGTGCAAAAGTTACCTATGCAATTCTTAATGATAGAGTAAGTTTATCTATTAAAAATAATTGGATAGATCAAAATGGAGATATATATTTTATTTTCACAAATGAAAATCTTCAAGAAGTGTTAGATAAAAGTAAAAATACAATAACCAAAATTAAAAAAGAATTACAAGAAGTGGGTTTATTAGAACAAGTTAAAACTGGATTTAATCGACCAAACAAACTATACCTTCATGAAATTGAAACAAATATAAATATTGAAAAAGAAATACAAAATAGCACTTCAAACAATGACGAATCAAGTGATAGCAAGGAATCCCAAATAATGGGAGTCCAGAATCCCAAACAATGGGAGCCCAGAATCCCAAACAATGGGAGCCCAGAATCCCAAAACTTAGACTCTAATGATACTGACTTAAGTAATACTGATTATATAGAGACTGAGAATAATGATACGCATGATATGAATGATACATACAACAATTCAATAAACAATAATCATTCGAATCATACAAATCATCAACAAACCGAATTTAATAATGATGCGCTTAAGTTTCAAGTCCTCGAAGAATTGCCTCAACAACTTCAAGACTATTTAAGTAAATTTGAAATTAGAGAAATTCGGATTATTAAAAGTGTATTACTCAAAGGTAAAAAATCATTTAATAATGCACATGATACGTATTACCGTTTAGAAGATGTTGAGTTTGAAATTGTAAGTGTGTTGAAACGTTTTAAAGCGATGCTGCTACAAAAGAATGAAACGGTTGAAGCGATGCAAGGGTATTTAATGCAATCCATTAAAGCTGAATTCGAAGAAACACATGCACTTTATATGCGACGTCAAAACATGAAACAACATAATATCTTTAATCAGTAATTCAAATAATCTATAGCAATCAAAGAGGCCTCAAAATATCCGATTAAGTCATCGGATTATTTAACTGGATATAGTAAAAAAAATTCAGGTTAGTAATTTAAAACAAGGTTTATATCGAAAACGTATGTTGAGTTATGGTGGTTTGCTTAAACAAAAACATAAAATTTTAAATTTAGACGATGCCGAAGATGGTAATTTAATTAATACAAGTGACGAAGATAAAACAACAGACGAAGAAGAAAAAGCACATTCAATTACTGCAATTTGGAATTTTGAAAAACAAAATTATTACTTAAAAGATTTGAAACGTTAGCTTAAAAGCTAGCGTTTTTTTATGTATTTTTGCCCCTGCGGGAACTATAGCGTTCAACCGGCATGGTTGCCCAGTTTTACTATGAAAATTTTAATTTGCATGTAGATGGGCAGTGTCTTAAAAATCAACACTGGATTTATTAGAAATTTATGTATGGTTTATCTGCAAAATAAAAATCATAAAGTTTAAGAAATTCGAAATCAGTATCAGAGATATTTTCCATTTTCATAATTTGAATTGTTTTTCTAATTCTTTGGTCGTTTGGAATATCACATAGATCAGAAATTTCTTGTGATGTTTTATCAAATACTGAAAATGTAAATTCAAAGTTTATTGTCATAAAGAACACCTCTTATTTGGCTCATATTTGCGTTTTAAGAAATAAAGACGATTATACAGATATAAAACTATATAAATTTAGAGTTTGCTCTAAATACCCCCTTAAAATGCAAAATAGATATATTAGATTATCAAACGCAAATATGATTTTAGAACGACACCTTTTAGGTGTGTAAGTGCGCCCTTGGATATATAAAATAAAAAGCCAATCCACATAAAAATGGATTGGCTTTTGCAAAGTAGATTATAAAAAACTACTGTTAATAAGCGCCTAAACGTTATAGCCATATTATAACAAGAACACGCATTTATGCCGAGAAAATTTATTTATGTTGAGAAGAACCCTTAACTAAACTTGCAGACGAATGTCGGCATAGCGTGAGCTATTAAGCCGACCATTCGACAAGTTTTGGGATTGTTAAGGGTTCCGAGGCTCAACGTCAATAAAGCAATTGGAATAAAGCATCTATGATTATTTAAAAATATAAGTTACAATATATTCAAAAATATTTTTGAATGAGGTGTATTATGATTCAAACGGTTGTTACTGCTGCTGTTCTTTATATTGCTACAGCAGTTGATTTATTAGTAATTTTATTAATATTTTTTGCTAGAGCAAAGACTAGAAAAGAATATAGAGATATTTATGTTGGTCAATATTTAGGGTCTATTATTTTAATATTAGTTAGTTTGTTTTTAGCTTTTGTATTAAATTATGTTCCAGAGAAGTGGATATTAGGTTTATTGGGTTTAATACCAATTTATCTTGGAATTAAAGTGGCTATTTATGATGATTGTGAAGGAGAAAAGAGAGCTAAAAAAGAATTGAATGAAAAAGGATTGTCTAAATTAGTTGGTACGGTTGCAATTGTTACGATAGCAAGTTGTGGTGCTGATAATATTGGTTTATTTGTTCCGTATTTTGTGACATTAAGTGTTACTAATTTATTAATTACTCTGTTTGTCTTTTTAATTTTAATTTTCTTCTTGGTATTTACTGCACAAAAATTAGCTAATATTCCAGGAGTTGGAGAAATTGTTGAGAAATTTAGTCGTTGGATTATGGCTGTTATTTATATAGCTTTAGGTTTATTTATTATTATTGAAAATGACACTATTCAAACAATTTTAGGATTTATATTTTAATTTAGGGTGTGATTTTATATGAGTTATGAAAATGCTTGTGATGTGATCTGTGTACATGAGGATAAAGTTAACAATGCTTTAAGTTTTTTAGAAGATGATAAATCTAAGAAATTACTTAACATTTTAGAAAAAATTTGTGATGAGAAGAAATTGAAAATCATATTATCTTTGATTAAAGAAGATGAGTTGTGTGTTTGTGATATTTCTTTGATATTGAAAATGAGTGTTGCTTCAACTTCACATCATTTAAGGCTTTTATATAAAAATGAGGTACTTGATTTTTATAAAGATGGAAAGATGGCATATTATTTTATTAAAGACGATGAAATAAGAGAGTTTTTCTCTAAAAATCAGGAGGGTTTTTGAAACGAGTTTCTTCTTGTCTTGATACTATATAGAAATAACTCGATTTTTAAATTATAGCCATAATCCTTGATGCGTAAGGGATTATGGCTCCTTTTATAGTATCTTTTTAGTTTTTATCCTTCTTAGCACGTTGTTTTTACTTTGGAGTTATAGTATCTCTTAAAACAACAAGTATAAAAAATAAACTCCAATAAATAATTGACCCTATAGTTCCAACATCAATAACAAATATTAAAACTATATACCAAATAAGATTGATTACTATAATGAAATTAAAAATGGATCTTGACTTAGGTTTTATCATTTTTATCTTCACCATCTTTTATTTGTTTTCTTGATTCATAAATATTGTAATGTGGCTTTTAAATATAAAGATAAATTAAACCAAAACTAAAATGATCAATATTAAACCCAAAATACCAAGTATCCAACCACTCTTTTTCTTTTTCAAAATTTCTGGGATAGATGCGATTGTAAATGCTATAAGAGAAAATAACATAGGTAAATCGCTATTATCCGAAAGTATAACCATATAAAAAATGGCGATAATTAATAATATAGCAACTAAGATATTAATCGCTTTAGTTAAAAAACTATATTTTTCTTCTTGTTTCAAAAAATCACTTTCGATGTTTAATATTCTTCAAAATTTTCTAAGATATATAAGCAGCTAATTGCTTATATATAACTATATTCCAAGTAGAGATAGAACATATAAAATAAAGAAAAGACCAAAAAAGATCGTTAATATAACACGTTTCTCTAAAGTATATGCTAAGGACCCCATACCAAAAGCTATAGCTATTAAAATATCATTAGTTTTTCAAGAGAGCTTCCACCATAAAAATAATCAATTATTAGACGAAATATAAACAATAATATAGCTAATATTACAAATATCCCACCTAAAATTTTTAAATTACTCGTTAGTTTCGTTTCGTTATTAGTTTTGTTCATTTTATAACCTCTTTTAAAACTATCAATTTTGAAAACTAAATCTATGTTGCTAAAATTACTATCTAAATTAACTTATTAATTGTTAGTCAATATGACTCAAAAATATTTAGAATTATTTCATATGGTAAGCAATTAATGAGATTTTTTCAAAGTAATCGTAATAAATTCTTTGGTTAAAATCATATTTAGGAAATGAAACCCTATCTTGTTTATTAATTAAATTTAAATGAAGTATAAGTGTATAAAATTGATGAATGTATGTTCTATTTTCATCAGGTAAATGACAATGTTTCATAATTTTATTGTGGAGATAGTCAGTGAAATCTTGATTATATTCAGACCATTTTTTATCTATTAAATCTCTAATAGTTAAATTAAAAAAGAAACACATTTCGTCAACGACTTCAAACTTCAATGATTCTTCATTATTTTCTATAATTCCAATTTTTCTTTCCGTATAATAATCTTTCTTCAGTAATTCATTAAGTGAATTTGCTAAACTTTCTCTAGATAATCTTCTATTTAGACGCTCCATTTTTAACTTGTGATTCAATTGCATTGTTAAACATTCCTTTAAGACTTTATATAAAAACCATAGTATAAAATCATGGAATTTAAACCCTGGATGTCGTAGGATTTTTCTACATACTTAACATAAAAATATAAATATAGAAATCATAAAAAGAAGAAAGTATTATATAAAAGAAAGTATATGCTAAATCATGTTGCACAAGCTGTTGTACACGAGTAAAGAGCATAAGGGATATATGCCACCACTTTTTGTGGTGGGTCTGGCGAAGCCAGACATATCAAGGATTTAAAGATTATACCAGTGCCGTCACTTTTTTTCTTTGTTGCACAGGTTGTTGCACCTGTATATAGTGTTGTTGCACATCATGTTGTACCTATATATGGTATTGTTGCACACATTGTACAACATAGTAAAAACAAGAAAATAGTATTATTTGCAGCGATTAATGAGGGAATTACATATGTATTTATTTGGAAATTTTTCTTTAATAATTTCAAAAAGTATAAAGAAAAACATAAGGATTTATTATCCCAAGTGGACTAATTTTAAAATATTTTAAAATATCTTTAAGCTTTTTTATTAGAAATTGGATTGATTTTGTTAGCTCGTATTTGTATGAATTGAACTATCGAAAAGGGTCTTGAATATGCAGTTGAATTTGATAAAAAATAATTCGAAAAGTTTAAATAAAAAGGAGTTTTATTATGAAAAATGCTTTATTTCTTTTGATTTCGTGAATTAAATTTTACACATGTAAGTGATCAAAAATTGATGAACATTAGCAACCAGCATTTTTGGTTGTTTGGGTTTAGAGTTTTGGAATTATTAGGGGTTCCGAGATACAACGTCAATAAAGCAATTGTGTATTGTGGTTTAAATAAAAAGAGGAGTTTTCATTGAGTAAACTTTTATAGGAAATTTGTTGAATGTTATTTTATTATTATGCTTGTTAATGGAATTTATTTATTTAAGAAAGGTGTAGAACAAAAAATAATTCGTATTTTTTATGAGTAAAAAGGGGTTACATTTCTAAAATATTTTTGTTGTGTTTGAAACGAGTATAAACAATTTTCTTCTGGACTTGATATTCTATAAAATAAAAAACTTATGTTTTATATAACGCTGTTAAAAGGCTTGGTCAAAACAGGTTAAAACTTTTCCTTTACTTAATCATCTTAATTTGTTTACTTAAATAAATTAAAGGTATTAATATAATAGCCACCTCGGCTTAACTCTTTGTTTCACACTTACTACTGTTAGCATTAATTGCTAGCAGTAGTTTTTATTTTAATTCTAGAATGATCTTAAAATTTTAAGAAGCACTTTTTGCAATTAAATATTAAATTATGATTTTCACACTTTTTAAGTACTCTTTATTATTTTAAATTGATTTATTAAGTTTTTTTCTGATCTACTTAGAGTGTTTATTCCTTTTGTATTAGCAGTTTATGTTAATAGTTTGGAGCTTTAATTAACATAGTTCAACTTATCGGAAGTACATATGCTTCAAAAGATACAGATGGTATAATAGTGAGGTCGCCTTAACTTCCGGCGGTATTTTCGGCGGAAGGAGGTGAGCATCTGTGGACTTTTTATTCGTAACGGTTATTGCACCTGTGATAACTGGATGTATTGTAGCTTGTTTTACCTATTGGTTAAACCAACGCAATAAATAGGCGACTATCCATATCACATAAAGAGCCCCAACCTACGGCAATAGGTTGGGGCTCGGTGTATATCTATGGACTTTCTATTCGTTACTTGTATTATAACATCATAGTGGAGAGGAATGCAAAATAAGAACAAATATACATAGTTTAAATAAAAATCAATTTACTTGGTTTTACCCCACCTAGTTCATTCACTACTAGTATAGCTCGCGCTATGTCTTCAGCAGTGAATTCATCACTTAAATTAGAAAAAGTATTGTTAGTATCTTTTGCTAATTCTTCTACTTTTATTAAGTTCTTAAAAGAAGCGTCGTGTAAACACATATTACTTAAACTTGTGATCGTTTCTAAGAATTTATAACTAATATCGCTAGATTTAAAACTCTCATTTATGTCTTTGTGTGTCAATGAAAATTTTTGGTATAATTAAGAAAAATGAAGTAGCACGTCGTTTTAAAAATAGGCGGATTTAATTTATAACTTATACATCTGTTAATTTGTATGAAGTTATTTTCTACGTAATTTACATTATAATTTTAAAAACATTTTTAATAAGGGAGACAACATGAATTATAAAAAAGAGATAGAAAAGATGGGCTGGAATGAAGAAGAAATAACCAAAAGGATGAACAGTTTAGCAGATGACGACCCATATTTTAATACAAATGATATAACTCTAAACGCAGAGGATTTGAAGAAACGTTATAAGAATTTCATTGAAACAGATGAAGAGCAAGAATTAGCAGATGTTTTTTTTAATCAAGAAGACAAATGACATGAGTATGTAAAAAGCACCTAAAAGGGTGTTTAAAACAAGGTGTATTCCTCTTGTCCATGTTTATCTTTTTTAGCAAGGGGCAGGGGTTGCAGTCAAAAGATAGGTAATAATAAAATCTTGTTAATGGGTACTATAATCAAAGAATTGACGCTAATGTGAGAAATTTCTGGATATTATTATAAATATTACGTTTTGGCTAAACAACCGCAATAAGTAAGGCGACAGAGCCTTACTATTAAAAGCCCCCCATTCACCAGCCATAGATTGAGGGTCCGGTGATTGATGAGTCTAATATTCATCTCTATTTTAGCTGTTTTATTACTTGTATTATTATTTGGTTTTGTATATGAAGGATATTATCAACATTATTCGTATTTATATAGAAATAGTATGTAAATTTAAAGGCTTGGGCTATGAAATTAAAAAAGATCTTATTAGTATAACTGTTAAAGTATTAACCATTATTACTATAATGTTGACAGGTATAAAGGGGTTTATAGATTAGTCATTTAATAAGGATGAGCTTTCTGGATACGTCTTTATTGCCTTTAGTATTTAAAATTATTGAGTTTGCTTTGCTTTATAAAAACAAACTTATAGGCATTTTTCCGAAGAAGAGTGTTCAATAAAATTGGGGATTTACTATATACATATGATTATAATAATGTTTATTTTGTTTTTAGTTATGCTAAAAAGAGCGATAACTTGAAGTTTTAAATTCGTTAGATGAAACTAGTGACATACTCTAATTAAAGAGATATTAAAATATATTGCAATTTAAAATAATGTATCTTAAGGGGTTACTCTAATCATATAATAATTTAGAAACACTATATAAAAAGGTTAGTTTATTTGAAAGTAATTTTTAAGAGGAATACTATTAAATTAATTAAAAGAAGGAGGTTTTATCAATGAAAGCAGCAGTTTGGTATGGTCAAAAAGATGTACGAATTGAAGACCGAAAATCAAAAGAGTTACAAGATAATGAAGTTAAAGTTAAAGTGTCTTGGGCTGGGATTTGTGGTACAGATTTACATGAATACTTAGAAGGGCCTATATTTATTTCCACAGACAAACCAGACCCGTTACTTGGTCAAAAAGCGCCCGTTACATTAGGCCACGAATTTGCAGGCGTAGTAGATGATATTGGTTCTAAGGTTACAAAATTTAATAAAGGCGATCGTGTTGTCATTAATCCTACAGTTTCAAATCATGAAAAAGAAGAAAATATTGATCTTTATGATGGTTATTCATTTATAGGTTTAGGTTCTGATGGTGGATTTGCAGAACTTACAAACGCCCCAGAAGAGAATGTTTATAAATTACCAGATAACGTTTCTGATAAAGAAGGAGCCCTTGTAGAACCGATGGCTGTTGCAGTTCAAGCAATTAAAGAAGGTGAAGTTCTATTTGGCGACACTGTTGCTATTTTTGGTGCAGGGCCAATCGGTTTGTTAACAGTCATAGCAGCTAAAGCTGCAGGTGCAAGTAAGATATTTGTTTTTGATTTATCAGAAGAAAGATTGAATAAAGCTAAAGCGATTGGTGCTACTCATACTATAAATTCTGGTGAATCAGATCCAAGTGATGTTATTAATAAACATACAGATAATGGAGTTGATGTAGCATTTGAAGTAGCTGGTGTAGCACCAACACTTAAATCTGCTATAGACGTTACTAAAGCAAGAGGTACTGTCGTTATAGTGTCTATATTTGGTCATCCTATTGAATGGAATCCAATGCAATTAACAAATACAGGTGTAAAGCTCACTTCGACAATTGCTTATACACCTACTACATTTCAACAAACAATAGATTTAATTAACGAAGGTAATTTAAAAGTTAAAGATGTCGTTACTGATGAGATAGAGTTAGATGATATTGTGGAGTCAGGATTTAAACAACTTGTAAACGATAAATCACAAGCAAAAATTCTCGTTAAGTTATAAAAGCTAATAAAAGAGCCAATCTAAATCAGAGTGGCTCTTTTATTAGCTAAAATATAGTTTTATTTAGTCAAGTGATTTTTAAATTTTTATAATTTGTTAATCTAAGCATTCTTAATGAACTTATTATTTAATAATTGTATTATTAAATACAAAACCAGGTTCAGCACCTAAAATGATAAGAAATATTTGTGAGTAGTCCACATTTTGGAATTTTAACATCATATCTTTTAAAAACACAAAATCACTATCTTTTTTAACTTTTGCTACTTCTTGTTCATATAATTTTAAAACAGATTCTCTTATTAAAATTGGTCTCTCATTTTGAATATTTTCACGGTTATCTGAAAACATAAGTGCTCCTAAATATTTATAATGGATACTTAATTGTCTTGTCAAACTAGCTATATATTCTAACTTTTCATACATACTAGGAAATTCGTTTCTTAGTTTTTTCAAATCTAACTTAATTTGGTTTAATTCTTCCATTTCATTAATCATTTTATCACTACTCCAATTCCCATGGCTTATTGATATCAAGAGAGTCAATTATATTTTTAGTTTGTGATCTTTTAATTTTTCGCATTTTAGCTCTTGCTTCGCCATCCATAAATAATAATTTTTCTTCTTTGGACTGAGGAGAGATTTTGGGTATTTTAATTGGTTTTTTCTTTTCATCCAAAGCTACAAAAGTAAGAAAAGCTACAGCAGCAATTTTTCTTTCTGCAGTAATCATATCTTCTGAAATGACTTTACAAAATATTTCCATAGATTTTTCTCCTGTATAAACTACATAAGATTCTATACAAACTGAATCAGATTGGGTGATTGGATATAAAAATTCTACTGAATCTGTAGAAGCTGTAACACATTCTTTAACTCTTGCATGTCTTCTAGCTGATAGTGTGGCGTTATTATCAATTTTTTTCATTAACACCCCCCCAAATAGTGTATTATAATTGTTTAAATCATTAATTAATACTTGGTCCGTACTGACAATTTTACTATCACTAGGAACTTTATAATTTTCCATAAAAAACTCCCGTTTCTATAATGTTTTACGTTCTAATTATAGAGCGAGAGTGTATAAATATAAAATATCCTTTTTTTATATAGCTATAAATTTCTCAAATGCTTTTATATTTAATAGTTAATTAAGAATTTTTCTTGGAGAAATTTAATCCAATTTTTTGTTAAAGAATCAACTATAATATCTTTTCTCCAAATAATAGTAAGTTCCCATTTCATGGAAGGTTTATTAATATCGATGACTTGTAAATTATTATCTAATAAGTCTAGTATTCCTTCGGGTAATATACATATCCCTAGATTATTTAATAATATTTCTTCTATGAAGCTCCATTGGGTGGTTTCAAAAATTATATTAGGATTAAAGCCATAATTTCTACATGTATTTTTGATTTTATCGTTTAAATAGAAATCAGAATTAAATAAAATAAATTCTTGTTCTTGTAAATCTTCAATATCAATCTTTGTTTTTTTAGATAATTCATGATTTTTATGAACGACCAGTTTTAATTTTTCTTCTAAAAAAGAGAATATATCAAAGTTTTTATTATTTGTAGGAAGTACAGTAATTCCCATGTCCAAATCGCCATAATATACATCGTTTTCAATTTTTTTACTACCATTTTCAAAAAGTTGAAAAGTTATATTAGGATACATTTCATGAAATTCTGAAATTAAGCCAATTAATATCCTTATATTAATAATAGTAGGGATTCCAATTTTCAAATGTCCCTTTTTTAATTCTAATAAATTACTTAACTCATTAGGGATATTATCATACATTTTAAGCATTTCTTTACATTGGAAAAAGAAAGCTTCTCCTGCGTCAGTTAAGTATATTTGGTTTTTATACCTATTAAATAAATTTACATCTAATTCTTCTTCTAATAATTTAATTGTATTACTAATTGTGGGTTGTGTGATAAAAAGATTAGATGCTGCTTTGGTCATACTTTTTTGCTTTACGACTTCTACAAAATACTGCATATGTCTAAGTTCCAATAAATTTCCTTCCTTTTTATTATTTCTTCACGTTACCAGTTTTTTAAACTAATTATTTTTTATTATTCTGTATACCGTTGAACGACTAACATCTGTCTGTTTAGCAATCTCTTCACCTGTAAGCTTTTGTTCATCATATAAGAATTTAATCTCACGTTTTTTGTGGTCAGGTAATGAAGGCCGTCCACCTTTGCGTCCTCTTGCTCTCGCAGCTTCTAAGCCTTTTTTAGTACGCTCACTTAATAAGTTAGCTTCCAGCTCTGCAAATGCACTCATCATGGTAAAAAACATCTTGCCCATAGCATCTTTGGTCGATACATTCATATCAATAATATGTAAATCAATGCTGTTTTCATCGAAGATTTACAAGAAAATAATTGGAATATTGTCCAAAGTAATGGTAATTCAGGTGAAGCAGATTTCGCTGATGACACCGTTATATTTTCTTCTTCTAATATTTTATCAATAACAACAGCTTATCAATATACATTAAATGAAGAAGAAACAGAAATAACATTTACACTTAATAAATCTAGTTATACTGGAAATAAATCAGAAGAAGTAGTTATGAAATATACTATTGAGAAAAAAGATAATGAATATTTACTTACTTTAATTAGTGATAGTTCAGAATATTTTGAAAAGGGGTTTACAATTATATTAATCCCTCAAGAATTAGAAAGTACAAGTTAAAAACAATAATAAAAAGAAAACGGCTAGCATTGCGACTGCTAGCCGTTTAGAGAATAAGCTTAAGATGAATGAGCATTTGAGCTATAAAAAGGAATTAAATGCTAACAAAAATTATATGAAAGAGTAAATAGTCAATAATAAAAATAATTAGGTCATGAGTATATGTCCTAGTTATTTATATATATCTATCTGTTTAAGCCTAAATATTATTCGCTATATTTATTAGATAAGATTGATATAGGTCAAGTTTATATTTCTTAAAAACGAATACACTATGGTTAAACTAAAGTGTAGGAGAGGTTTATATGCAACAGACTATTTTGAAACATAAAAATCATATTACTGTTATTAGTGGTTTACTTATTATTATAGGTTTTATTGCACATTTTATCTTTAGTAATATGGTTATCTTTAATAGTGCTTTTATAATTGCTTCTATATTGGGTGTTATACCAATCGCAATACAGGCTTATCAGGCTATGAAAGTAAAAGTAGTGAGTATTGATGTTTTAGTAACTATAGCGGTTATTGGTGCTTTCTTTATTCAAAATTACGAAGAGTCAGCTATTGTTACTTTCTTATTTTTATTTGGATCATATTTAGAACAGCGTACACTTAAGCAAACACGGTCTGCTATTAAAGAGTTGACGGAAATGGCTCCAGAGACTGCTTTTAAGCAATTGTACGACGGACAATTTGAAGAAGTAGATATTGATGAAGTAGAGGAAGGAGATATTCTCATAGTAAAAACTGGGGCTAAGATTCCAGTAGATGGTAGGGTAACTACTGGAAAAGGACATGTAAATGAGGCTAATATCACCGGTGAATCTTTACCTCTAAAGAAAGAGAAAGGTGATGAAGTATTTGCCGGTACCATTATGGATAATGGGACTATTCAAATAGTTGCTGATAGAATTGGGGAAGATTCTACATTTGGTCGAATTATTGAGTTAGTAGAAGAAGCACAAGATTCTAAATCGGAAGCTGAACGATTTATTGACCAGTTCTCTCGTTGGTATACACCTGTAGTACTTATCATTGGGCTATTAGTTTGGGTATTAACTAAAGATACAGCACTTGCAGTTACTGTATTAGTACTTGGTTGCCCAGGGGCCTTGGTCATTGGTGTACCTGTTTCAAATGTCGCGGGTATAGGAAATGGTGCAAAGAATGGTATTTTGTTTAAAGGTTCTGAAGTGATTAGTCATTTTGCGAATGTAGATACAGTCCTATTTGATAAAACAGGTACCTTAACTGAAGGAAAGCCTGAAGTTAGCGAATTCGTTTACTATGGAAATAATCAAGAGGAGGATTTATCTTTATTATACTCGATTGAAAGGGAATCTGACCATCCCTTAGCTGTCGCTATTACAAATAAATTAGCGCAATATAAACTAAGACCTGTAGAGAGTACACAGGTTATAAAAGGTGGGGGTATAATTGCTCACGTTGACGGACACATTGTTGCAGTAGGGAATAAAACCTTAATGGAACAAGAAAGTATTCCACTATCTAATGATGTTCTTAAAGAATTAGATAAATTAGAAAGAGCCGGTAGTTCAATTGTATTAACGGCAGTTGATCGTCAGTTAATCATTTTAATGGAAATCCGTGACCAAGTTCGACCAAGCGTTAAACAAGACCTACAAAAATTAAAATCACTTGGTGTTAAAAATCTCATTGTATTATCAGGGGATAATCAAGGTACAGTTAATTTAGTTAAAAAGGAGCTAGGATTAACCGAGGCCCATGGCGATATGCTACCAGAGGACAAGCAAGCATTTTTAAAAGAAAGACAGTCTACTGGTGAAATTGTTGCTTTTATTGGTGATGGTGTGAATGATAGCCCTTCTCTAGCTATTGCAGAAGTAGGGATAGCTATGGGAAATGGGACAGATGTGGCTATTGAAAGTTCAGATATTGTTCTAATGAATTCCAATTTTAATCGTCTCCCCCATGCTTTAGGTTTAGCTAAAGGGACATACGCGAATATGCAACAAAATATTCTCATTGCTGTTGGTGTGGTGATAATATTATTGGGTAGTTTAATATTTAGTGAATGGATGTCTATGTCAATTGGTATGTTAGTTCATGAGGCAAGTATTTTGGTCGTTATTTTAAATGCAATGAGATTAAGAAGTTATCAATTAAGATAATTGATCCGTGTCAATTATTTTTAAAAAAATACCTTATATAATTTATTTAAAGGAGTGATAGATATGACTAAAGCAACATTAAAATTAGAAACATTAACTTGTCCATCATGTTTACAAAAAATTGAAAGTGGTTTAAAACAGACTGCTGGTGTAGAAAAAGATTCTGTAAAAGTGCTGTTCAATGCAAGTAAGGTAAAAGTGGATTTTGATGAAGAACAAGTCAATTTGAATACAATTGAAAAAGCTATTGAAAACTTAGGATATTCCGTTATTAGTTCAAAAGTAAAGGAAGGCGTATAAAATGACAACAGTAAATGAAAGACAAGAAAAATTAGCTGCTGAACAAGCCTATAAAGAACACATTCATCATACTAAGATTAATGCAGCAGCTGTTACAGATCATGTACTGGCTAATATTCATACCTTGCATGTAAAATTACACCAATATCATTGGTATGTAAAAGGCACAAATTTTTATTCATTGCATGAGGTATTTGAAAAACTATATAATGAAAATGAAACATGGTTTGATAAAATTGCAGAACGTTTACTAGCTTCAGGATTTAAGCCAGCATCAACAACTACCGAATTCCAAAAATTTACAACGATTTCTGAAGATCTGTCTGAAAAATATTATTCTGCTGAAGAAATGGTCTTACAGTTAGTAGAGGATTTTAGATCTAACCGTGAATTTACCATTCGTGCAATGCGTTTAGCCCAAGAAGAAGCAGATGATGCGTTAGAGGATTTACTAATTAGTTATAAAGATTATTTAGATGTAAATATTTGGCAACTTCAAGCCTTTGTTAACAAGGATGCGCTAGAAGACGATGACTATATAGATAATGATTAATTAGGAGGAAAGTTGTATGGCACACCATCATCACCATAGTCATGTAGATTGTATACGTTTAGTTCCGATTTTTAACCACCTAAATGAAGAACAAATGAGTTTAATTGCACAATCAGCGCATGAAGTACATTATGAAAAGAATGCGTTGTTATTTGGAAGTGGTGATAAAGATGACACACTATATATCGTAAATAATGGGCGTGTACGTATTTATAACTTAAATGAATCCGGTCGTGAACAAACTGTACGCATACTAAATCCTGGTGATTTTATGGGAGAAGTGGCTATTTTTCAAACTGAAAGTTACCATTCTAATTATGCTGAAGCAATATCAGAAGTAAGTATATGTAGAATTCATAAAAAGGATATGAATGACTATTTAGATGCTTACCCAGAAATTATGAGAAGAATCCTATCAGACGTTACGAAACGTTTACAGGTATCAGAAAAGCAAACGATGCAGGTTGGTATGGAGCAAGTAGAGTCTCGTATTATTGATTTTCTATCAGAATACGTTGAGAATGAAGAAAATCATACTTATGTGACCTTACCAATGTCAAAGAAGGATCTAGCTTCTTATTTGGGTACAACTCCTGAAACAATAAGTCGAAAGTTTTCAGCATTGGAAGAAAAAGGTTTAATTAAACAACATACGCATAAATATATTGAGATATTTGATTTAGATGAATTATTATTTTCATCAAGTTAAAGTGCCGAAAAAACCGTAAGAGGATAATACTCTCACGGTTTTTTGGGTATACAAAAAGGCCATGAAATCCTAAAATAAAGTAAATTACCACAATATACTTGAAAGCAGGAAACATTATAGAGGATCGAAAACAGCAGTCGTTAATTCGGTATTTCCATCGCTATTCTAAAGAAGCACGAGCTGCAGTAAAGACGATTTCAATGAACTTATATTCTCCATATATAAGTGTTGTTAAGGCTTTTTTCCCTAATGCAAAAATTGTTATTGATCGTTTTCATATCGTACAATTACTAAATAATACAATTAACTCAATGTGGATTGCAGTCATGAATGAAATCAAAAAAAGTCGCCCTACAGATTATCGAAAACTAAAAAATCAATAGAGATTGATATTAAAAAATGCTGATTATCTCGATTTTTCAAACTATTATTATCATCGCCTATACCATGAAAAGATGACTGAGCAACGTATGGTAGATTATTTATTAAGTCTTTCTCCGAAATTACAACAAGCTTACCAAGTGATGAATGACCTTAAATTTGCGACAGAAACTAGAGACTACAGTTACTTATTAGCCACTTTACAAGATTTAAAGAAAGTCAGATTAAATAAAAAGGTAAGAAAAACGATTAATACACTGGAAAGATTCTTACCATATGTCGAAAATGCTTTAATTTATCGTGTTTCTAACGGTCCTACCGAAGGTATGAATAACAAGATTAAGTTAATCAAACGTACAGGATATGGCTACGCAAGCTTTAGAAATTTCAGAGCCAGAATTCTATTACAATTTAAACTGATCTTTAAACCATCTAATCCACTACCTGCGACTTTCCAACCAGTTGCAGCTTAAATATTAGACGATGACACTTGTTAGCTTTCATTATTAATTATCCAACTCTTGATCCGACTTTCTCGCCTAAGGGCGAGAAAAGGGTCATGCTTATCTTGAAAATAAACATGGCCTTTCAGTTATTAAAAATTTCATTTAAATCTTAACTGTGATTATTTACTTTTGGTCCCCAACACTATTTGACACAGAACCTTTCTAATTAATTATCATTTACGGTTTTAATTTCAACAATATCAGATAAAATTTGTATTCTATCTTCTTGCGTTAATACATTCATTATCTATCCCACCTTTAATAAAATTCCCCTATAACGGCCTTATAAAAATATTATTATATTAAAAAATAAAATAATATTTTATTACTATTTTATATACTTATAAACCTTTAAATTTTACAATGTAAAATTTAAGTTTGGTCAGCTTGCTGGTGAATATTCCCAATTCCTTTAGGATTTTTTCTAAAGAAAAAATAGAGACTTAATAAAATTTGGATCAATTATAAGAGAACATAGAATGAATTTATCTTTAAAAAAAGATACAAGGAGTTATTTCTTAGATGATCGAGTAAGACAAGGATTAATAGAATATGAAGATCTATCTGTAAAGACTTTAACTAATATTGAAAATGGATATAATTTACCTAGTTTATCAACTTTGAAAATATTATCAACTGCTCTAGAAATTGACTTCTTTCAAATATTAGCAGAGGTGTATGACTATATTCCAAGGCAATGAAATGTGATTATACTCAATTATATTTCATTGCCTTTCTATTTTTTTGATTTCATTTGTTTTTGAATGAAGGGATCATAAAGATAAAAGCTATTAATGGACTCTACTTTATCGTATAGAAAATAAATATATTAACTTCGAGAAGTTTATCTATTTAAGGTAAGCCCTAATCAGTCAGTAATGAATGTTTGTGACTTTACCTGCTAATTTAGAATAACTTTTCTTGATAAATGATAAAGCTCAATATATTCACTATTCCATTTTTTATATTTTTCGAAATTCCATTGATAAATTATAAAAGATCCCCTCATTTTCATTAAAATCATTTAATTTTTCTAAACAAATGGCCACTCTCATTATTGTGGATATGAGAGTGGCCATAAATTTTATTTGTTTACTTGTCTATTTAACAAAGGGGATTCTCATTGCATTTGTGAATAACTAACTAAATACTTTAAAGCTTTAAAATGATAGACA
>NZ_CP118978.1 GCF_029024945.1 Staphylococcus succinus
ATGAGAGCATTTGAAATAGAATCATATGGAGAAGCTGATGTATTACAAGAATTTAATTTACCACTACCTGAGATAACAGATGAAGAAGTATTAATTGAAGTTGAAAATACAGGTATTAGCCCATACGATTGGCATGTTAGACGAGGTGAACAAGAAGGGAAAATTGATTACCCTATACCGCTCATTTTAGGATGGGATATATCAGGCGTTATACGTAAAGTCGGCTCAAAAGTAACAGATTTAACAGTAGGTACACCAGTTATTGCAACACAACAACTTGATAAAAACGGTGGTTATGCAGAATTTGTGGCCATTAATCAAAACACAGTTGTTAAAAAACCTGAATCATTATCTTTTGAAGAAGGTGCGACAATTCCAATTAATGGTTTGACTGTCTATCAAGCGTTAATAAAATATGGTGAAATGCAACACGGCGATAAAGTATTAATACATAGTGGCGCAGGTGCAGTAGGTATATTTGGCATTCAATTAGCTAAAGCTAAAGGTGCCTATGTAGCAACTACTGCAAGTACACACAACCATGAATTTTTAAAATCAATTGGGGCAGATGTTACCATTGACTACAATACAGAACGTTTTGAAGATTATGTACATGATTATGACATCGTCCTTGATACACAAGCAGGAGAAACACTTGAACGTAGTTATGATGTATTGAAACCTGGAGGCAGACTAATATCTATACGCGGACAAGTTAATAAAAAGAAAGCAGAAAGTAAGGGAATTACAGCATATTTCACATGGACAGAATTAAATCGTCAAGATTTAATAGAAGTTGTTAATTTATATGGATATGGTGTTGTCAAAGCTTACTTCGAAGCTATTTTCCCACTATCTTTTGTTCGAGAAGCTCATAAATTAAGTGAAAATGGTCATTCTAGAGGGAAAATTGTAATAAATAATAAATCATAATATATGATTTATTATTTAAATTAACATAACCGATGATTATCAGAAGTCCATTACAAGTAAAAAGGAGCACCAAGTATGTAAACTTGGTGCTCCTTTTTACTTGTAATTAGTTACCAAACAAACGACTCCAGAAGCCTTTTTTAGGTTGCGTTTCTTCATTCTTTTCTTCTACATCATTATCTTTATCATTTGAATTAGATAGAATATCTTCTTTTGGTGCTCTTTCATCGCTTTGACTTTCAGATATATCCTCATGTTGAATCTCTGATTCTTTGTCTTCTTTTTGGTCTTGATTAATATTTACAAAATCAGAAGTATACGTTGCTTCTTGTGCATCAACGTTTTGTTTATAATTAGTCGATGTATCAAAGGAGTAATTAAGTTGTCTTTCTTCTTCTAATTGATTCTCTAATTTTTGAATCTTTTTATTACTTTCTAAAGCTAATATTTGTTGGTTTTCTAATAGTTTATTCAGTGTGTTAACATTACTATTTTGTTGATCTAACTGCTTTGTTAAATTCTCAATGTACTTCTCATCATTTTTAGACCTTGTTTCAAAGATTTCAATTTGCTTTTCCAATTCATTTACTTTTGTTTTTAATGTGTCAGAAGAATTTAAATTACCATCTTCTAAATTCTTAATTTTTGTAATACTTTCGTTAGGTATTTCTTTACTATTGTAAACTTTATTTTGCGGTGTATTTTCTTTTTTTGTTATTTTATTTACAATTCTTAAGCAATCATTCTCATTAATATAATTAACACCATTTTCTTTTTCAAAAATAATATCCAAACTTTTAGCATTATTAACAATCGTTTGCTTAGTTACATTCAATTCGTCAGCTAACATTTTAATAGTTTTCATAATGTCCCTCACTTTAGGTACCTAATTCACCACCTAATTTTACCACCTAATTTTATTTTTTTCATCCCTTATCGCCTATATTTACTGCCTAATAAGTACATAAACGACCTAATTTAGTACCTATAAGTAGCTAACGCCACCTAAATTTACTACCTAATTAAATATAGTTAGTTTATCATATATAAAATGTTGTTCTAACTATATTTAAAACGCTTTATATACTACTTTAAAAGTGTTAATATTATTTTATGAAATTAAAAGAGCCAATGCTATTGGCGTAGCATCGGCTCTGGTAATAAAAACGATTTGCGTTCGTTTATTTATATATTTTTTTGATACTTGTATTATATATATCTAACCATCTAAGTGCAAGCACAAAACATATAACTTACGTGAAAATTGTTTTATTACCTCAACTCTAAACAAAAAGAAATGAGGTTTTTATTATGTCTAACTTTAAAAAAATATCTGCAAGTGAATTTGAAACATTACGTTTTTATCAACTACCAAAATTTTTATTTGAAGATGAATATTTTTCTAAAATGCCTACAGAAGCCAAAGTAATGTATGCTTTATTAAAAGATCGTTTTGAACTATCACGATTAAATAACTGGGTTGATTCAGAAAATAATATTTATCTTTTATATACAAATAAACAGCTATGTGCAATTTTAAATTATGCTGAACCAAAAATTATTAAGTTAAAAAAAGAGTTGGAAAAGTACAATTTGATTATAAATGAAAGACAAGGTTTAAATAAGCCTAATAGAATTTACTTACTTGAGCCCACATATGACAAGGAACTAATAAATTTTAAGTTCCAGAACAAAGAAAACATTAGTTCTGGAACTAATGAATCATCAGTTCAAGAGCTAACAAATTCTAAGTCAAATGATACTAAGTTTAATAATACTGACTATATTGAAACTGAGAATAATGATACGAATGATTTGAATGATACAAATAACAATATTTCTACAACTAACAATCATTCGAATCATACAAATCATCAAAACATTGAATTTAATAATGATGCTTTAAAATTCCAATTACTTGAAGAATTACCAAATCAAATTAAAGATTATTTAAGTAATTTTGAAATTAGAGAAATTCGTATTATTAAAAGTGTTTTACTTAAAGGGAAAAAATCGTTTAATAACGCCCATGATACATATTATCGTTTAGAAGACGTGGAGTTCGAACTTGTCAGTGTCTTAAAACGTTTTAAAGCGATGTTGCTACAGAAAAATGAAACGGTTGAAGCTATGCAGGGTTATTTGATGCAATCGATTAAAGCTGAGCTTGAAGAAATACATGCACTTAATATGCGCCGTCAAAACATGACTAAGTACAATATCTTTAACGAATAATTCAAATGATCTTACAGCAATCAAAGAGACTTCAAAATACTCGGTTAAGTCATCTGATTTTTTAACTGATGATGACGAAAAAAATCAAGAAATCGTAAATGATTTAGAAAAAGGTTTATACCGAAAACGTATGTTGAGTTATGGTGGTTTGCTAAAACAAAAACATAAAATTTTAAATTTAGACGATGCCGAAGATGGTAATTTGATTAATACAAGTGACGAAGATAAAACAACTGACGAAGAAGAAAAAGCACATTCAATTACGGCAATTTGGAATTTTGAAAAACAAAATTATTACTTGAAAAATTTGAAACGTTAGCTTAAAAGCTAGCGTTTTTTATGCTTTTTTGCCCCTGCGGGAACTATAGCGTTCAACCAGCATGGTTGCCCAGTTTTTACGCAAAAAATAATTTTGTGCGTAAATGGGCAGTGTCTAAAAAATTCAACACTGGTTTTGCTCAAATTTTAGTTGGTGTAATTAAAATATATTTATTTGGCTCACATTTGCGTTTTAAGAGCTTATATACGTTTTTAGGTATAAAACTATATGAATTCCCCCTAAATCTTTAAAATGCCCCCTTAAAATTCAAAATAAAGGTATTTAAAATTTTAAATAGTTCTTGTGATAAAGTTTGCTAAAAAGGAGTGTTTTATTTTTATGACTATCAAACAGATTGTGAATGATTTATTAAATAAAAAATGGTCTTTAGAAGATTTGTTTTGGTTAATTTTAATGTGTGTAATATTTAGTACTTTTACTACACCATTTTTAGGTATTCCGATTGGAGTTATTGCTTACTTTTTCTTTTTTTATAAAGATGATGATTTTGATGAGATAGCAGAAAAATATGATTATCAAGACGAGAATAAGAAATAGACCACGCATTTATGCCGAGAAAATTTATTGTGCGTTGAGAAGAACCCTTAACTAAACTTGCAGACGAATGTCGGTATAGCGTGAGCTATTAAGCCGACCATTCGACAAGTTTTGGGATTGTTAAGGGTTCCGAGGCTCAACGTCAATAAAGCAATTGGAATAAAGCAACTGACATATATTTTCAAGAATTGTAGGGGGGATGGATGTGTTTGAAAAATTGGATGTTATAAATTCTGCACCATTGGATATTTTGTTATTAGCAAATCCATCTAAGGAGTTGTTGTTGAAACATCTTGAGAGTGGAGAATGCTTTGTTTATAAAAATAATTTTGAAGTTTTAGGGTGTTATATTTTGAAAGAAATTAACAAAAATAGAGTTGAGCTTCTTGATATAGCTGTTAGAGAGAATAAACAGGGGCTCGGTATAGGTAAAAAAATGCTGTCTCATCTGTTTAACTACGTTAAAGAGAGTGGATATACAGAAATTATTGTTGGGACTGGTAATTCAAGTATAGGACAAATTGCTTTTTATCAAAAAGCAGGTTTTAGAATGTTTGAAATAGATTTTAATTTTTTCGAAAGAAATTATAGTGAAAATATTTATGAAAATGGAATTTTATGTAGAGATATGATTAGGTTTTTGAAACGAGTGTGAACGAGTTTCTTCTTGTCTTGATATTATATAGAAATAACGTTCTTTTTGAAATAGGCATTCATCGATAAAATCGATGAATGCCTATTTATTTACTGACTTAATAATTTTTTAACTTTTACTTTTCAAATAGTCTTAAAAGACTTAAACAAGCCCATAAAACTAAAATAAAGAGTATATAAGGGACGATATAAGCGATATACCATAAGTAGCCCCATACTGATTGTGTATGTGTAATCGTATGATGTAAGGCACTGTACATGTTATCAATACCTAAAACGTTTCCAATCGGACCAGTCACAATGGAAACTAAGGCCATTAATAAAATAACGAAGTATAGGGCACCAATACCATGCGTCATACTTTTGATACTTGATTTAAACGTACTATTCAACTTTTGATTTTCTTTTAAACTGTTGTTCAATACTTCATGATGTTCTTGGTTGGCCATTCGAATCCCTTTAAGATCCTCATACATCCCATCTTTTTCTTGTCTAAACGCCTTTGCGACATCCTCAGTTATATGTTTGGTATCAATTTTTGCTAACATTTGATTGGAAATTTTAATCACTTTGGTTTCTGTTTTATCTAAGTAGTTTTTAAAGTTCAAGGTCGAAGCCTTTAGTTCGCTTACTAATTGTTGGTTCTGATTCGATCTGTTTTGCTCTTGCTGCTCGAGCTCGATCATCCTGTTCCCGAGCTTCGCGTTCTGCTCTTTCAGTTCGTTCACGACGTTTTCGTTCATTGAAGAGGGTTTGGGTTGATTGGTCGAAAGCTGACCAGTTAAGCGTTGTTCTAGGTTGTCTATGCGGTGATTGATCTTTTGGAGTTCGTTCAGGAGTTGTTGATTTTGATTCGTATTTTCTTCTTCTACGTTGTTTCTCGGCTTCAAAGCCATGTGAAATGCCTCCTTTGTCATAAAAATCTCCTAGTTTGCTGCCACGTACTTTTTTATCTGCTTCTATATGTCTATAAGTGATGGTTTTATCCGTCACACGTTCAACAATGATGCCTTTCGGACGTAATTGTTCTTGAAAACTTTCCATATCTGTCGCTTGTGTTTCATCAACGGCTAATCGGATATCATTTTTCCATGATGATTTCCCTTTATCTATGAGATTTTGTTCAGCTTGGGTGTAGCGCATCTCTGCTTGGTTGTTGGGGATGGATAAACCATGATGTCGGCATACCACATCATTTGCTTGTCTGACGTCTTTAAGTGCTTGTTTATTATTATTGAATTTTTTCCCTGTTTCTAAGTTGATGGCATTAATCACGATATGATTATGTACATGATCGGTATCACTATGCGTATAAATCGCCACTTGATGATCAGGCGCTATTTTTTCGGCTAGTTCTAAACCGAGTGCATTACACTGTTCAGGGGTCACTTCTCCTGGTTTGAATGACTGGATAATCACATGACCTTGGTTGCCGTCTGTTTTACCGTAAACTTCGCGAGAAGCTTTAAACGCACTTTTCGCATAATCGATGTCGCAATTTAAACCACTTTTTTCCTCAGCGCGTTTTTCTGCATAGTTAATGGCTCGTGATGTTGATTTCGTAGCACTTATTTTAGTTGTTGCCATATATGATTCAACTCCTCACGCATGATGGCGATATCTTGTTGCATTTGTTCCATATTTGCGCGTTCGCCATACGTATTTAAAGCTTTCGCGATTTGGTTTAAGTTGCTCCCCAACTTACCCATATCTTTGGCCATCGATTGGCGCGTGACTTTGTCTAATTTGGGCGCCACTAATCGAGCCCCTTGTGCTTTGTTTTTAACAAACAAAGGCACACTCATATTCAAAGTTTCAGCCGAAGCCTGTAACTTTGAATATTCGGATTCGCTCACACGAAAACTAATTTGTTTCGGTGCCTTGCGGTCGGGGATTTGGTTTTTCCCGACAGCTTCGTTACCTTCAGTCATTGTTTTACGTTCGCTCACAATTCCACCTCGCTTTCTAACGAAAGACACGTTGTTCCGTTGATTGTATTATAACATAATACAATCTTCCTCACATCGTTTCAGAGGTTTGGCAAGCAATGGGAATGCTAGCCACTTCGTGCCTAGATACCCTGCTTGTTGGTGGATAAATCCCCCAAGCCCCTTGGGATTTTTTCTGCGAAAAAATAGCAAATACTCATGAGTATTTGCTTAGTGGAACGCGCAAAAATGTGCGCGTTAAACAGTGAGTAATTACTAATTATTTAAATGAAGTTTAATATTAGTAATTACTCATTAAATATCCCCTCATATGTTAAAATAGTAACTAAGCAATCACTCAATAAAAATAGTGTTTATTTTTTGAGTATTTACTTAGTTATGGAGGGGATATCAATGCCAAATCAAAATCATAAAAAAGCTAAAACAATCAATATCAATTTAACTGAAGCCGAGTACGAAAAAGTAAAGCAACTTGCTGAAATCAGAGATTTAAATCCAACGGCATATACACGACTTACTGCATTAGGTAATCGGATTAAACCGACGGTTGTATATCCTGCCGATGAACGCATTGATGCACTTGAAAAAGAGAATCAAGATCTTAAAAAGCAACTTATGGCAGGTTATGGTCAATATGAAGTGACAAGAGAAGATTTCGATAATCTAGAAGAGCAATATTATCATTATGCAGGCTATGTGAATACATTTAAAGACTTCTTAAAGTATGTGCAAAACGATGCGGAATATATAAATTTGAAAGGCTATAAAAATGATGAAAAATTAAAAGAAGAGATTAGGGATGCTATTAAAGAATTTAACAGTTAAATAAGGTATTATTAACAATGCAATTGATTAATATAATTGACTTTAAGGAGTTTATTCAAAATGGAAAAAGAAATTAAAACAGAATATAAAATGATTAAAGTGAACAAAGAATTACATAAATTACTTAAAATTGAGTCTGTCTCAAGTGGCAAATCAATGCAAAATATAGCTGAAAAAGCTATCAAAAATTATATTCATATTTTAGAATGTATTGAATAAATATTATGAAATATATAGGTGTTGAAGATGGTGATAGTAACATGGTATTTCTGTAAACACCAAATTAACGATAGTATACTGTAATAGGTACTGGTATTAAGTATCTTAATTTCTATTTAACATATTTCAACTTATCGGAAGCTACCTATCATCGTATATTCGGAGATGATATAATATATAGGTCGCCTATCTCTCAGGCGTCAATTCAGACGCAGAGAGGAGGTGCATATCAAATGGTCGAAGCTCTTGTTCACATCACGACCACAGTCATCAGTGGTTGTATTGTTGCGTTATTTACGCATTGGCTACGTACATGTAACAATAAGAAAAAATAGGCGATATTAGCCAACGCCTAAAAATCCCCTCACTATTGCGAGTAGTGAGGGGATTGGTGCATATAATGCACGAAGCTCTTGTTAACTAAATTATAACATTGGTTAGTGGAGAAATGCAAAACTATAGAGTGTGAGGATTTAGATTAGAAATTTTTCTTTTTAAAGACAAATACTACGAGAATTAGGAAAACAATAATATAAACAATATGGTTCTGTTGCAAAGTCCAGAAAGAATAGCTAATTATCTTTGAATATATTTATTTTCTCTTAACTAGCCAACATGTGATTAATTTCGTGGCACGGCGAAAATCCATAGATTTTAAAAGACCTATGTTCTTTTTATATACTCATTTTTACTATTATTAACACTAAGGAAATAAATTCGTTCGCTTATGAAAAATTAAAAATATATCAAGACAAGAAGAAACTCGTTTCAAAAAATACAAAAAATGAAACTTTAATCAAATTGAGTGGCATAACTTATTATTAAAACAACGTTAAAGCCTCTGACTTTGTATAGAACTGTATACTATTTTAACTTTGCAACAGAACCATGCTTTCTACATTATTACATTTCTCTTAACTGAATGTATGTTACATTTTCTAAATTAATATACATAGGCACTGGATTAAGTACTTTAATAATATTTTTAACACATTCTGAGAATACTTCCCTATAATAGCCCATACAAGTGTTTTATGCTTTAATAAATCAATGACTTAGCTTTTTTATTTCTCTACTCCGTATTTCAATTTTGTTAAATATACTTTATTTTGTTTTTAAAAAATTCTATATACTCATCTCTACTATTTTGATCTTTATCAATTTCATATGCGATTAATGTATCTAAACATTGCATTCCAGTATATTCAACTATTCCATGACTAATGTGAAATAGTACTTGTTTGTGTATATCTCCTGATGAACCATGTATTTTAAAACTATCTTCTGATGAACCAGTTGTTGTACTTATAATAGCTTTTTTATTAGATAATCTGGCGTTCTTAAACTTCCCATATGCCCCTCCATAAATCCCTCCATATATTAAAACTTTATCAAACCATCCTTTTAATATTGCAGGAACACTCGACCACCATAAAGGGAATTGAAAAATAATAATATCCGCCCACAATAGTTTGCTTAATTCAGATTTAATTTCCTTACTTAATATGTTATTTTTGTAAGCATGCTCTTGTTCTATAGGATATTTAAAAAAGTTATTATTTTTTAAATATTTAAAATCAGATTTTTGAGCAACAGGGTTAAAATTCATTTTATACAAATCAGATACAACGACATTATTACCATTCTCCTTCAATACTGTTTGTGCAATATCTTTAAGTTTACTATTAAAAGATTGAGGTTCAGGGTGCGCATATACTATTAGAATATTCATTTAACTTCTCCTATATAGTGTTTTGCAATATTTACGTTTTATAGATTATTCCACCATTCAAAGTTATCTTGTTTAAGTAATTGATCACTTTCTTTAGGTCCAAAACTTCCTGGTTTATACTGTGGTATTGTTACGTTAGATTTTTTCCATTCAGTACTTATATAATCTATAAATTCCCATGAATGTTTAAGTTCTTCCCAATGTACAAAATTAGTTTGATTTCCTATTAAAGCATCACATATAAGTGATTCATAAGCATCCACTACTTGTTTTTTATCTATTAAGTTATAGATTTGTATATTATGGTTTCTATTATTTCTAGTTGATTTATTTTCATAAATATATAGTGATATTTGGGCATTAGGTTCTATATTTATTACCATTAAATTACAATCAACATCTTCATTATCATTTTCATAGATTAATTTACTATTTAATTTTTTAAATTCTATAACAACTTCTATTGCTTTTTTATTTAAACGCTTTCCTGTACGAATATAAAACGGTGTCCCTTTCCATCTATCATTATTAATGAGTAATTTCCCTGCTACAAATGTTTCTGTTGTTGAATCACTATTAACACCTTTTTCTTCATGATATGACATTATCGGAGTTTCATTAATAATACCATTAATATATTGTCCTCTAACAAAATATTTGTGTACATCAGCCCCTTTCAAAAATTTTATATTGTTTAAAAGTTCGATTTTTTTTAGTCTAATATCTTTACTATTTCTGCTTTCGGGTTTCTCCATAGCAATAAGAGTAAGTATTTGTAGTGCATGATTTTGCACCATATCTTTAAGCGCTCCTGTAGAATCATAGTATTGGCCTCTATCTTCAATGCCTAAAGTTTCCGATAGAGTTATTTGAACATTTGATATATACTTGTTGTTCCACAATGGTTCAAATATTGTATTACCAAAACGTAAAGATTCAATATTTTGCACCATCTCTTTACCTAGATAATGATCTATTCTAAATATTTCTTCTTCTTTAAAATACTGTCTTATGTGTTTATTTAAGTCTTCGGCAGATTTCAAATCTTTTCCAAATGGTTTTTCTATTATTAATCTTGAAAATCCATTTGTATCAGAAAGACCTGATTGGCTTATGCTTTGAGTTATAATTTTAAAAAATTGAGGATTCATTGCTAAGTAAAATAATCTATTGCCATCCAAACAATATTTTTTATCAATATCATTGGAAAGTTCCTTTAATTTATTCCAACTTGTTTTATCTTCAACATTTTGTTGAAAGTAAAATATGTTATCTAAAAATAAGTTCACCATTTCAAAATTTTCTTGGCTTAATAAAATTTGTTTTACTTTACTTCTATATTCTTCATCACTTATATCCTCTAAACCCGTAGAAATGATAACTAATTTCTTAAAGTGACCCTTTTTATAAAGATTAAAAATAGAAGGTAGCAATTTCCTGTAACTTAAATCTCCTGTTCCGCCAAATATTGTTATTAATGATGATAAATTTTTATCCAAAGCAGTTCCCCCCTTTTACTTGATTAGCTAGTTTCTGGTTTTCATTCCGTAACAGTAATTATATTACTCTTCATCCCATTGTGTGTGGAACACACCTTCACGGTCTTTACGTTCATAAGTATGTGCACCAAAATAGTCACGTTGTGCTTGGATAAGATTAGCTGACAAATCTTCAGAACGATAACTATCATAGTAGTTCACACTTGCAGAGAATCCTGGTGTCGGTACACCGTTTTTAACGCCTGTTGCTACGACGTCTCTTAATGCATCTTGGTAATCTGTAACAATATTTTTGAAGTATGGATCTAATAATAAGTTTTCAAGTTCTGGATTATTATCGTAAGCATCTTTAATTTTTTGTAAGAATTGTGCACGAATGATACAACCTTCACGCCAAATCATTGCCAGTTCACCTAATTTTAAGTTCCATTCGTGATCTTCGCTCGATTTTCTCATTTGCGCAAAGCCTTGAGCGTAAGAACAAATCTTACTCATATATAATGCTTTTCTGATTTTTTCTAAGAATTCTTCTTTATTACCATCAAATGAAGCTTGTGGTCCATTTAATGATTTAGACGCATTAACACGTTCTTCTTTAATGGATGAAATGAAACGAGCAAATACCGATTCAGTGATAATTGTTAATGGAATTCCTAATTCTAATGCATTAATAGAAGTCCATTTACCTGTACCTTTTTGACCAGCAGTATCTAATATTTTTTCTACTAATGGTTCATTATTTTCATCTAATTTAGTGAAAATATCACCAGTAATTTCTATTAAGTAACTTTCGAGTTCTCCAGCATTCCAATCTTTGAATGTTTGAGAAATTTCAGTATGACTCATACCTAATAAGTCTTTCATCATTGTATAACTTTCAGCGATTAATTGCATATCTGCATATTCAATACCGTTATGAACCATTTTCACATAATGACCTGCACCATTTGGGCCAATGTATGTTACGCAAGATGCACCATCTTGCGCTTTAGCTGCAATGGCATCTAAGATATCACTGACTTTATTATAAGCGGCTTCTTGACCACCAGGCATTAATGAAGGACCAGTTAAAGCGCCTACTTCACCACCTGATACGCCCATACCAATGAAATTAACGCCACTTTCAGCTAATGTTTTATTTCGACGAATTGTATCTTGATAGTTTGTATTACCACCATCAATTAAAATATCTTCATCGTCTAATAATGGAAGTAAGGCATTTATCATGTTATCCGTAGGACTACCAGCCTTAATCATCAACAAAATTTTACGGGGTTTTTCTAATGAATCTACAAATTCTTTCAAGTTATACGCAGGATATATCTTTTGATAATGAGACTTTTGAATAGTATCATTAATTTCATTATTATCTCTACTATGAATACTCACAGAATATTTCTTATCCTCGATGTTCCACGCAAGATTTTTCCCCATAACACCTAAACCTAAAATTCCAATATTACTAGACATTGTATCCTCTCATTTCTTTATAGTTTATAACCTACAATCTTGCTTCAAGATCTTTTTTCATATCTTCAAATCCTGGTTTACCAAGTAAAGCAAACATATTTTGTTTATACGCTTCTACACCAGGTTGATTGAATGGATTTACGCCTAATTGATAACCACTCATAGCACATGCAAGTTCGAAGAAGTACACGACATAGCCAAATGTTTCTTCATCTAATTGTGGAATATTAACAACGATATTAGGTACGCCACCATCTGTATGTGCTAATAATGTACCTTCAAATGCTTTTGTATTAACTTCATCAATTGTTTTACCAGCAAGATAATTTAATCCATCTAAATCGTCACTATCTTCTTCAATAGTAAGATCATGTTTTGGATGATTCACTTTTACAACTGTTTCAAATAAGAAACGACGACCTTCTTGAACGTATTGTCCTAATGAATGTAAATCAGTAGTGTAGTTAGCACTTGAAGGATAAATACCTTTAAAGTCTTTACCTTCTGATTCACCAAATAATTGTTTCCACCATTCGTTGAAATATTGCATTGACGGTTCATAGTTGATAAGCATTTCAGTTGTATAACCTTTGCTATATAGAAGGTTACGGATTGTTGCATATTGATAAGCAATATTTTCTTCTAATTTGTCAGAAGATAATTCTTTACGTGCTTTTGCTGCACCAATCATCATCGCTTCAATATTAATACCTGCAGCTGCGATTGGTAATAAACCTACAGCAGTTAACACTGAATAACGGCCACCTACATCATCAGGGACTACAAATGTTTCATAACCTTCATTTGTAGCTAATTGTTTTAATGCACCTTTTTGTTTATCTGTTGTAGCAAAGATACGTTTTTTAGCTTCTTCTTTGCCATATTTATTCTCAACTAATTGTTTGAATAAACGGAATGCAACTGCTGGTTCTGTAGTTGTACCAGATTTAGAAATGACGTTTACAGAGAAATCTTTGTCAGCTAAATAATCTACTAATTCTTTTGTATAATTTGATGATAAATGATTACCTACAAAAACAATTTCAGGATAGTCATTATTTGTTCTAAATGAAGATGTTAGCATTTCAATAGCAGCACGTGCACCAAGGTATGAGCCACCAATACCAATAACAACTAACACGTCAGAATTTACTTTAATACGTTTAGAAGCTTCTACAATTCTTGAAAACTCTTCTTTATCGTAATCAATTGGAAGGTCTACCCAACCCAAGAAATTATTTCCTGCACCAGTTCCTTCATGTATCGTTTTGTGTAATGTCTTCACGATATCTTTTTGTTGTTCTAATTCATGTTCTCCAAAAAATTCTAAAGTCTTACCATAATCTAATTGAATATGAGTCATCTAAAAAGCCTCCAAATTTGTAATTATTAGTCTTATATTTACAATTCCAACTGTACACTACAGTGTAATATTATTCATACTGAAAAAATAGTCACCCCCTTTAGATAAGCTGACATTCCCTATATGCCAATTTTGTCAGTATTGATTTATTGATAATTATGTCAAAATAAAGGTATAAATTAATGAAAGGATGAATTATAGTGGAATTACAATTAGCTATTGATTTATTAAATAAAGAAGAAGCAGCAGAATTAGCGAAAAAAGTAGAAGAATATGTCGATATTGTTGAAATTGGTACACCAATTGTGATTAATGAAGGTTTACCTGCCGTTCAACATTTAAATGAAAATATAAGCAATGCTAAAGTATTAGCAGACTTAAAAATCATGGATGCAGCAGACTATGAAGTAAGCCAAGCTGTTAAATTCGGCGCTGATGTTGTAACAATTTTAGGTGTAGCAGAAGATGCGTCAATTAAAGCAGCAGTTGAAGAAGCACATAAAAATGACAAACAATTATTAGTAGATATGATTGCTGTACAAGATTTAGAAAAACGTGCGAAAGAATTAGATGAAATGGGTGCTGACTATATTGCAGTGCACACTGGTTATGATTTACAAGCTGAAGGACAATCTCCATTAGATAGCTTACGTAAAGTTAAATCAGTAATTAAAAATTCTAAAGTCGCAGTTGCTGGTGGTATTAAACCAGATACAATTAAAGAAATTGTTGCAGAAGAACCTGACTTAGTAATTGTTGGTGGCGGTATCGCAAATGCTGATGACCCTGTAGAAGCAGCTAAACAATGTCGTGACGCTATTGAAGGTAAATAATGATGGCAACTTTTAATCATTATCAATTAATTTTAGATGAGTTAAAGGGTACTTTATCTCATGTTAAAGATGAAGAGTTTGATGGATTTGCATCAGAAGTAACTGAAGCATCACGCATATTTGTTGCAGGTAAGGGTCGTTCTGGATTCGTTGCAAATAGTTTTGCAATGAGACTCAATCAATTAGGCAAGCAAGCATTTGTTATTGGCGAATCAACAACACCATCAATTCAAAAAGGTGATTTATTTATTGTGATTTCTGGTTCGGGTTCAACAGAACACCTTCGCTTATTAGCAGATAAAGCGAAATCAGTTGAAGCAGAAGTGGTATTACTAACAACTAAACTAGATTCTGCAATTGGTGAAATTGCAGACACAGTAGTTGAATTACCAGCAGGTACAAAACACGATGCTACTGGGTCTGATCAACCGTTAGGTAGTTTGTTTGAACAATCATCACAAATCTTTTTAGATAGTGTAGTCATTGGACTAATGACACAATTAGATGTTGATGAAACAACTATGCAAAATAATCATGCCAATTTAGAATAGATATAAATAAGCAGTTAATGCGGAAGATTATATAATCTTCCGCATTAACAATGTAAATTCTAATATTATAGAAGAAAGAAGGATGAAAATTGTATTATAAAGGAAAAGAATTTTTCACTTCTAAAGATTTAGCTTTATGTGTTATCGGAGGAAAGTGGAAGATCCCTATAATTTTTCATTTACTTCAAGACAAAGTATTGAGATTAAGTGAGCTACAAAAAAAGTTGCCGCATGTCAATCAAAGGATGCTAATAAGACAACTTAGAGAATTAGAAGAGGACCAAATTATTGAAAGACATATTTATTCTGTAGTTCCCCCAAAAGTGGAGTATAAGCTGACATCTATAGGCTACAAGCTAGATAAGGTGGTTTATGCAATATGCGAATGGGGTGATTTATTCAAGGATGAAATAATACATTAAAAAGTTCTGGTGCAAATTAAAAATAAAGTTAACTACTCTCTTATAATGTAAGTATTCAATTAGCTGACTAACATGTATTAATTTCGCCGTTCTATGAAATTAAGGGTTCTGTTGCAAAGTTAGAAAAATATAGCTAATCACCATTTTATTGTGTCAGTCTTCGCCTAACCAGCTAACATATAACTAATTTCGTGGCATGGTGAAAATCCGTAGATCTGAAGAGACCTACGGTTCTTTTTATATAATCCGTAAATACATTCAATGCCTTTGAGTGTATTTTTTGCCGTATTGACACTTTGATATCTTGTCTTTCTCACCTTAATGTGACGATGATCTTGTTCAATGAGGTTATTGAGATATTTAGATGTGCAATGACAGTTAGGTTTCAGCTTAAACACTTTAATTATTTTAGCCATGGCTACCTTCGTTGAAGGTGCTTGATCTGTAATTATCATTTGAGGTTTACCGAATTGTTTAATAAGGCGCTTAATAAACGCATATGCTGATTGATGATCTCGTTTTTTGCGTAACCAAATATCTAATGTATGTCCATCTGCATCAATCGCGCGATACAGATAACACCACTGTCCTTTAATTTTGATATATGTCTCATCAATACGCCACTTATAATACGTTTTTTTATGTTTTCTCTTCCAAAGTTGATAGAAAATAGGTGCATACTCTTGAACCCATCGATAAATGGTTGAATGATGAACATCAAAACCACGTTCCCTTAATATTTCAGATATATCACGATAACTTAATGCGTATCTTAAGTAGTAGCCAACGGCTACAGTTATAACATCTTTATCGAATTGTTTATATCTGAAATAGTTCATACAGAAGACTCCTTTTTGTTAAAATTATACTATAAATCTAACTTTGCAACAGAACCAAAATTTTTATACAAGAGTGTACAGAAAATAACCATTTTCTGTACACTCTCTTTTTATATCTAGATACATAGCTAGTATACATATTTTAGTGTTCAATAACCCAACAGAAAATCTATGTTCATAAATAGGGTTAGAATTAAGTTATGGTACAATAAAAAATGTACATAGGAGGTTTGTATTTTGAAAATAGGTTATGCAAGAGTCTCAACTGGTTTACAAAATTTGAATTTGCAGGAAGATCGATTAAATCAATATGGTTGTGAAAAGATATTTAGTGATCATATAAGTGGATCAAAAAGTAAACGTCCTGGTTTAGATAAAGCTATTGAATTTGCGAGGTCAGGAGATACGATTGTTGTTTGGAGACTAGATAGATTAGGGCGTAACATGGAAGATTTAATCACATTAGTTAATGAACTTAATAATCGAGGCGTGAGTTTTCATAGTTTAGAAGAAAATATAACAATGGATAAATCAAGTTCAACAGGACAATTGTTATTTCATTTATTCGCAGCATTTGCAGAGTTTGAACGTAATTTAATTTTAGAACGATCTTCAGCGGGGCGAATTGCAGCTCGTGCTAGAGGACGTTATGGTGGAAGACCTGAAAAATTAAGCAATCAAGATTTGAATTTACTCAAAACACTTTATGATAATGGAACACCCATTAAAACTATTGCAGAACAATGGAAAGTTTCACGTACAACAATCTATCGTTATCTCAATAAGTTAAATAACCAAGAAAATAAAGATAAATAATATTACTAAATTTTAAGAAAGATAAAAATTAGACAGGATACACCCTAATCATACAAAGTAGATTGTTGAAATTACAGCAACCTACATGTATGATTAGGGTGTATATTAAATATGGAGTGAAAATAAATGATTATAGGATATGCGAGAGTATCTTCGATAGATCAAAACTTAGAAAGACAATTGGATAATTTAAAGACGCTTGGTGTAGAGAAAATCTTTACAGAGAAGCAATCAGGAAAATCAGTTGAAAATAGACCTGTATTTCAAGAAGCCCTTAATTTTGTAAGAATGGGAGATCGATTCGTTGTGGAGTCTATTGATCGTTTAGGACGTAATTATGATGAAATTATTGAAACTGTGAATTACTTAAAAGAAAAAGACGTTCAGTTAATGATTACAAGTTTACCTATGATGAATGAAGTTATTGGTAATCCATTACTAGATAAGTTTATGAAAGATTTAATCGTTCAAATTTTAGCAATGGTTTCAGAACAAGAGAGAAATGAAAGTAAACGTCGACAAGCTCAAGGTATCCAAGTTGCGAAATACAAAGGGGTATATAAAGGGCGCCCTTTACTTTATTCACCGAACGCAAAAGATCCTCAGAAACGTGTTATCTATCATCGAGTTGTCGAAATGTTAGAAGAAGGGAAAGCAATTAGTAAGATTGCGAAAGAGGTTAATATTACAAGACAGACAGTTTATAGAATTAAACATGATAAGGGATTATCTTGATAAATGGGATGTCAATGCAAATGAGCGTTTCTTACAGCGTCTCATAATACATGTTAATCATGTATTATGAGATTTTAATAATAAGACAGGAAAAAGAGAGAGCAAAAACGCTCTCTCTTTTTTTCTATATTTTTTCTCAATAACGAACGTTTTTCATTACTTCTGTTATCTCATTTAAATCAAATAAATCTGAAGATTTCCATGTAACATTTTGTTCATTAGACTTATTTTCTATATATGATATGCTGAAGCACCTGTTAATAGAATTTTTTTGTAAATTTAGCCTCCAATTTTAAAAATGAGCAGGCACATGCTTGCCTCAGCTCATCTTTTTCATAATAAGCTAAATTGCTCACTACAATTAAATTAATTTGATATAAGTGTGGCAAGAGTTCTACGTCTCTTAATAAATAATACCCAATTTTATTGATAAATGAACTTAAATTTAAAATTAAATTGATGAGTATCAGAAGTACGATTTACATAAAAAGGTACGACAAGTTTATGAGCTTGTCGCACCTTTTTAATTACAATTAGTTACTAACAAACGACTCCAAAAGCCTTTTTAAGTTGTGTTTATTCACCCTTTTTTCTTCCTAATGTTGATTAATATTTACAGCGTCTGTAGTATATGATACTTCTTACACATCCACGTTTTATCTATCATTAGTAGGTGTATCAAAGGAATAATTAAGCAGCCTCTCTTCCTCTAATTAATTTTTGAATCTTTTTTATTACTCTCTAACGCCAAAACTTGCTGATTCTTAAGCAATCTTTAATCTTTCCTGCAACTCTTTTCTATTCTGGCTCATATATGCGTTTTAAGAAACAAATGTAATTGAATAGGTTAAAAATTATATATTTTTAAAGTTTCCTTTAAACCAACTGTTAAAATGTATAATAAGGATATTGGATTACCACATGTAAATTTGTTTTTAGCACGACGTTTTTTAGGTGTGTAAGTGTGCCTTTAGATATAAAAATAAAAGTCAAACTAGAAAAAGTAGATTGACTTTTTCTTTTGATGCAGTATCGTCAATGTAAATCTAAAAATTCTGGCTATAAATCTACATCACTTTTCAAAAATGTAGTAGTGATATTCAATACTAATTAGTTTTTATAACTACTAGGAAATATCTCAAGGCGTTTCTTTAAATTAAAAATACCCCACAAATAAATGTGGAGTATTAAAGTGAATCATCTTTTGTAGGTTTTATTCCAGATTAGCATGATTTTGCTGCATTGTTTCTTCATCAACGTTTATCTCAGTCATTAAATCTAAAACAATACTATCTAAAAACACTTGTGATGCTTGTTCAAATAAGCTACCTAGAGGTTGTGCTGAACCTTCAGCATCATATTTCGTTCCCGCCGGTAATTCAATCACTGCATTTGCAAGTTCACCAATATTTGACGTTGGATTTGTTGACAATAATACAACTTCTGCACCTACAGCTTTAGCTTTATCTGCTAATAATCTTAAATGCTCTGTCGAACCTGAGCCAGAAAGGATAACAAACAAATCTTTTTCGGTAATGGAAGGTGTAGTGGACTCACCAACTACATGTGCACCCTTCCCAAGCTGATTCAATCTCATCGCAAAACTATTTGCTACAAAACCCGAACGTCCTTTTCCAGATACAAAAACTTGCTCTGCTTTAATAATTTGCTTTAAAAACGTTTCGGCTTCACTGTCTTTCACATGTGATAATGTGTTGTCTATTTCATCTAGTATTAAACGATAATTTGTGATTTCTGTCATCATTATTTTCCTTCAATCGCAGCTCTACATTGTTTAGCAGCTTCTACAGGGTCATCAGCATTTGCAATGCCGCCACCAACAATAATTAAATCAGGATTTTCTGCAACAATATCTTTAATTGTATCTGGTTTAATACCACCTGCGACTGCTACTTTAGAATTACTAATTACAGATTTAACTTTACGTAAACTTTCTAAAGGAGATTGACCTTCAGCTTGTAAGTCATAACCAGTATGAACAGCGATATAATCTGCGCCTAAATCATCTAAATCTTTCGCACGTTTTTCTAAATCTTGGACTGCAATCATATCTACTAATAATTGTTTGCCATGTTTATGTGCTTCATCAACTGCTGCTTTAATTGATGCATCTTCTGCAACGCCTAAAATTGTTACTATGTCTGCACCAAATTTAACTGCTTGGCTTACTTCATAGTCGGCAGCATCCATAATTTTTAAATCTGCTAATACTTTTACACTATCAATATTATCATTTAAATGTTGTACAGCTGGTAATCCTTCATTTATAACAATCGGTGTTCCAATTTCTACGATATCTACATAATCTTTAACTTTATTTGCTAATTCTGCAGCATCCTCTTTATTTAATAAATCAATCGCTAATTGTAATTCCATATGTTATTACCTCCTATATATTATATATTCATTATGGTATAATAACTTTGGAAATACAATACTGACAAATATGTCACTGAGGAGAAGAAATTGTTAATAGAATATAATAATAAATTATTTTACACTTCTAAAGATTTAGCTTTATCAGTAATTGGTGGTAGGTGGAAAATCCCTATTATTTATCATTTATTACAATCAGAAGTACTTAGGTTGAGTGAATTAGAAAAAAAATTACCAGATATTAATCAAAGAATGTTAATTAGACAATTAAGGGAGCTTGAAAAGGATATGATAATAAAAAGAACTATATATCCAGTAGTCCCTCCAAAAGTTGAATATCGATTAACTAGTGTTGGTTTGTCTCTCGACAATGTGGTCTATGGTATTTGTGAATGGGGAGATGAATATTTGAAATTAATTAATAATGAAAATTAGTTAGTTTTTTAAAAGAAGAAAAATTGAACCGAACTTTATATAATCTCTTTCAGATATTGATATGTTTTTATATTGACTAGTAGATCGATATAAATAGAGAACGACTCAAAGACACATAAGTACGCTCTAAACACACAAAATATTTTTCTGATATTAATAGTGTATATAGGGTCATTAGATTCTATATTAAAAAAGGCGAAGTATAATTATACTTCGCTTTAAGTTAATCTTTATAATGATTACTTGTATTTTTGTCAAACCATGCTTTTTCAAGCAGTTTAACTGCTGCTTTTATTTGTTCTATGGATAGTACTGCAAAGCCAAGGAGGACGGTTTGGCCATCATTTCAATTACTTGGTTAAATGAGTCCTTTGGATACTATCAACTAGTAGATGGACTATTTATTATTATAGCTGTCGTAGCTTTAACTACACCGAAAAAAAGTAAGTATGAAAATTAAACAAATTTTTCAAAATTTTTAAGCTATAAAGTAATATAAAAAAGATACTTCTTTAAAAAGAGTGTCTTAATCATTTCAAAACATGCTCGTTAACGAAAATATCTTGATCTATACATTTTTTATCCCTCTTTTCTTATGAGATACTTTATATTCTCGAGAATCTTGCCATAGTTTGTAAGTAGCTTGATTTCCCAAAAAGTAGCAATAACATAATGTTCATTTAAATTACTAGCTTTTAAAAGCAATAAACATCAAAATCCTTTGCTTTTTCAGATTTTTATTTCGGTTTAAGAAAACACGCACAAATTCTTCTTTAAAATCAGCAGTTACTTATAAATAGTTCAAAACTGTATAGTTACTTTTAGATAAATCTTTAATTTTATTCTAATATAGTATATTGCTTACGTGTATTAAACTTATCTATAATTACTTTTTTATTAATTTTGGCTAAATAAATGCGATGTTTGGTATTTTGCAACATATAAACTAACAATTTTCTAAAAAGAGTAATAAATCAATTTATTCTTCTGAGTTTACATTATAATATCAAGGGTAAAGTTTTTTAAAGGAGTGTGGTTTAAATGAAAGCAGTTACTTATCAAGGTCATAAAAATATGGAAGTTCGTGAAGTACATGATCCAATAATAGAAGAATCAACGGATGCAATAATAAAAATAACAGCTTCAGGTATATGTGGTTCTGATTTACATCTTTATCATCAAGGCGATTTATTTATGGATCCTGGTTTTGTTATTGGACATGAGCCAATGGGAATTGTAGAAGAAGTAGGAAAAGACGTTAAAACCTTAAAAAAGGGAGATAGAGTAGTTATACCTTTTAACATAGGTTGCGGCGATTGTTTCTATTGTAATAATGAAATGGAGTCTCAGTGTGATAATTCTAACTCATCACCGGCAAGTTGGAAAATGGATAATGGTGGACTTTTCGGTTTTGGTGGCATGCACGGAAACCACTGGGGAGGTCAAGCAGAGTATTTAAGAGTCCCATTTGCCGATTTCTCCTCTTTCAAAGTTCCAGATAGTGATTTGAAAGACGAACAAGTATTATTTTTATCTGATGTTGTCCCAACAGCTTATTGGAGTGTTGAACATGCAGGCGTAAAATCTGGAGATACCGTTATTGTTCTTGGTTGTGGCCCAATCGGTTTAATGGCACAAAAATTTGCTAAATTAAAAGGCGCTGAACGTGTGATTGCCATTGACAATGTAGAACATAGATTAAACCATGCCAAAAAATCCAATGGCGCTGAAGTATATAATTTTTCTAAAGAAGATAATATAGGAAAATTACTTCGTGAAAGCACACGCGGTGGTGCAGATGTCGTTATAGATTGTGTTGGAATGGATGGACAAGTTGCTCAAGATGATTTAGAGATAAGTTCAAATTCAGCACAACGAGGTAATATTAGTCCAATTATTACAGCAGCTGAATCAGTAAGAAAATTTGGAACGATTCAATTAACTGGTATTTACGGTACACCTGCAGACAATTATCCAATAGATTTAATTTTTAATAGAGATGTCCAAGTAAAAAGTGGACAAGCGCCAGTTATTCATCAAATGCCAAAATTATATGAAATGATTAAAAATGAAGTTTTTGATCCAACAGAAATTATAACTCACACAATGCCTTTAGAAGATGCAAAACAAGCGTATGATATTTTCGATCAGAAAAAAGATAATAATATTAAAGTAATTCTAAAACCATAATAATAAATATATAAAGAAGTCTATATACAGATTATAACCAGTATATAGACTTCTTTATTAATTTCATGTGATAATTTTCAGAATCGCTAAGTTACAAAATTTCTAAATCTAACCAATGCTATATGAAAATATGAAACAATTTTAATCATTTGCTATATAAAGTTTCAAATGCTTAGATGTTAATGTTTTATTCTCTTTAACAAAGTTTATAGGATAGCCACTAAATTGTACTTTACCCCCATCTAGACCAGGGCCTGGCCCTACATCTATAATCCAATCAGCATCACACATAATTGATAAATTATGTTCAATTAAAATAACAGTGTTATTTTGTTCAATAAGATCATTAAAACAGTTTATCAATATAGGAATATCAGCTTCATGTAAACCTGTCGTAGGTTCATCAAATATAAAAATACTATCTGTAACATCATCATTTAAATATTGGCCTAATTTAACGCGTTGAATTTCACCACCTGATAATGTAGATAGAGGTTGGCCAAGGGTTACGTAATTTAATCCAGTTTTACTTATAGCTTGTAACTTAGACTGAATTTCATTTTCTTTATCAAAAAATCTTATACCTTCGTCAACAGTCAATTCAAGGAAATCAGCAATAGAATAGCCATCTATAGTTGCATTCAACACTTCTGGCTTATAACGTTTACCGTGACACACTTCACATGTTTGTGAAAATTCACCCATAAATGCAAGTTCTGTTTCAATATAACCTTTACCACCACAATTGGCACAAGCTCCTTTCGAATTATAACTAAACATAGATTTATTTAATCCAGTTTCTTTGCTGAAAAAATTTCTGACTCTGTCAAAAACACCTAAATAAGTTAGTAAATTAGACCGATTGGAACCTTGTATCGCTTTTTGATCCATAAATACTGCATTATCATTTTTTGCAAAACCTGCCTTAACAAGTGAACTTTTCCCAGAACCTGCTACTCCAGTTAATACTGTCAAAACATGCTTGGGTATATCAACTGTCACATTCTTCAAATTGTTTTGGGTCACTGGTCCAAGATGATAAAAACTCTTTGCTTCACGTATCTCATTTTTTAAGTGATGTTTGATACGTAGTGCTTCCCCAGTAGATGTATCTGAAGACAATAATTCTTTGTATGTTCCCTTAAACGTTATCTCTCCACCTTGCGCCCCTGAACTTGGTCCCATATCAATGATATAATCTGCTTCTTTAATTACATCAGGATCATGTTCTACAATTAATACTGTATTACCTTTATGTTTTAAAGATTTCAAAATTTCATTTATTTTTGCAATATCCTCTGGATGTAAACCAACACTTGGTTCATCAATGATATAAACCAAATCAGATAGCGAACTATTTAAATGTCGTATTAATTTAAGCCGTTGTGCTTCTCCACCTGATAAAGAAGTGGTTACACGGTCAAGAGTTAAATAACTTAATCCTATATAATCAAGTGCTTCTAATTGTTTTCGGAGTGGTTCAATAATAAACTGGGCTGTTGAATTATTTAATTTATTAAGAAATGCTAAATTTTCTTTTACAGTCATTTGTGTAAAATCTGAAATATTTTTCCCCATAATTTTACAACTCAAAATTTTCGAATTTAAACGTTGACCGTTACAAGTTGGACAAATTTTATTTTCCACAACATTTTTAAGATGTTTAGCATAACGTTTTTTGTTAAATTCTTTATCTCCCAAGAATATTCTTCTAAACCTAGGTATAAGTCCCACATATTTTGCTGATTTCCGCCATTCTTCAGGTGGTTTTTTTAATTTTATTGGCTCCTGATACAAAAACAAATCTAATTCTTCTTTTGTATATGCTTTTAATTTTTTATCATTATCAAACAGACCACTATCACGATAAGCTTTCCCTCTTTCTTTATCAGGTCCAAAAGATGGGAAATTAATAGCACCTTCATTTAAAGATTTGTTCCAATCTAAGAGCTCATTTAAATTAATGTCTTCAATGTAACCTAATCCTTCACATGTTTCACACATACCATTGGGACTGTTAAATGAAAAGGCATCTGAATAACCGACAAAAGGTTCACCTATCCTTGACCATAACAATCTAACAGAGGCGTATATATCAGATACTGTACCTACAGTAGAGCGAGAATTACCATTAAATCTTTTTTGACTAATCGTCATTGCTACTGGAAGATTTTTAATTTCTTTTACTTTTGGTTTAGGTTGCTGATTTAAATGAAATTGAATATAGCTAGAATAACTTTCATTTAAAAGTTGTTCAGATTCAGCAGCTACTGTTCTGAATACCAGTGATGACTTACCTGAACCAGAACGTCCTGTAAATACTGTAATCAAATGTTTAGGTATAGTTATATCTATATTTTTTAAATTATTTTGTGAAGCTCCTATAATGGTAATATCATTCATAAATTAAATTGCCCTCCATTGTAATTTTCAACAATTAATAGTATAGATGAAGTTAAAAGATTAGTAGAATTTCGAAATAGGTTACATTACAAAAACAGTATGTAGAATATCTAATATTTTATCGTAGATTATAAGTTATCTTAATGAAGTTAAGTTCATTTTATTTTTATAAAAACCTAACAATAAGAGACTAACAGCAAAGTTATAAACTTTGTTGTTAGTCTCTTAGATAATAAATACTGATTGATATTACAAAATTATGCTTTTAATTTTTTAATAATTTCTCTATTGAAATCATCTAAGTCATCTGGGACACGACTCGTTACAATATTGTTATCTATTACAACTGATTCGTCAACAACGTGTGCACCAGCATTAGATAAATCTTTACGTACATTGATAACACCAGTTATTGTGCGGCCCTTTAAATCATCAGTATCAACTAGTAAAAGTGGACCATGACAAATCGCAAATGTAGGTACATCATTTTGAGTAAAATACTTAGTAAATGTACCATAGCGACCTTCTTCATCACCACGTAAATGATCGGGTGAGAATCCGCCAGGAATTAATAATGCATCATAATTTTCTGGTTTCGCATCTGCAATGCTAACATCTACAGTTACTTTCTCCCCATGCTTACCAACAAGTTCATGTTTTGCTGTATCTCCAATAACTTCAGTCTCGAATCCAGCATTTTCTAATGCTTCTTTTGGACTGGTTAATTCTATATCTTCAAATTCATCTGCTAAAATGATTGCTACTTTTTTAGTCATAATACAACCTATCTTTCAATTATATTTTAAAACCTAAGTACTATATACACTAGAAAAAGGAAGTTTAAACATAAAATGTTTTCTAATTTTTTCACCAACTACATGTGCATTTTTATCTATTTAGTTTAATCTTATTTAATATTAATTGTAACTGATTATGCATTTGTATGGGCATCTACAATATCACGACATTGTTTAGCAGCTTCTACAGGGTCATCAGCATTTGCAATGCCGCCACCAACAATAATTAAATCAGGATTTTCTGCAACAATATCTTTAATTGTATCTGGTTTAATACCACCTGCAACTGCTACTTTAGAATTACTAATTACAGATTTAACTTTACGTAAACTTTCTAAAGGAGATTGACCTTCAGCTTGTAAGTCATAACCAGTATGAACAGCGATATAATCTGCGCCTAAATCATCTAAAACTTTCGCACGTTTTTCTAAATCTTGTACTGCAATCATATCTACTAATAATTGTTTGCCATGTTTATGTGCTTCATCAACTGCTGCTTTAATTGATGCATCTTCTGCAACGCCTAAAATTGTTACTATGTCTGCACCAAATTTAACTGCTTGGCTTACTTCATAGTCGGCAGCATCCATAATTTTTAAATCTGCTAATACTTTTACACTATCAATATTATCATTTAAATGTTGTACAGCTGGTAATCCTTCATTTATAACGATTGGTGTACCAATTTCTACGATATCTACATAATCTTTAACTTTATTTGCTAATTCTGCAGCATCCTCTTTATTTAATAAATCAATTGCTAATTGTAATTCCATTAAAACGCCCTCCTATCTATCTTTTATATTATCATTATGGTATTATTTACGACAAATAACAATACTGACATTTTTGTCACTATAAAAATTAAAGATGTTGTGTTGTTAATTAAATATAATAATAAAGATTATTATATACCCAAATATTTAGCTTTTCTATAATTGGTAGAAGACCTGTTGAAGACATTATAGATGAATTAGGCGAAGAAATTGTTCCATATTTTCCAACACACAAAGTGAACTAATTAGGAGGTTATATTG